>NZ_JAACGC010000019.1:0-61211 GCF_029237385.1 Aeromonas sp. 1HA1 | reverse complement strand
CAAGGGATTTGTGCTGCTGACGTTGGTGGTAAACAACGTGAAATTCAAGGACGGAGTACAGGTGCTGGATGAGTCAGACAGGAATGCCGCCTGACCGACTCCATACACCAGATTTGACAATAGCTCTTGCCAGCTGGTGCCGCTATTGCCCATCAACCTGGGGTTGGGCTGGTTGCTTCTGGCTCGGCGCCATCCTACGCCTGGGCTAGAAATATTTTGCCAGGCCAAACGGGAGTGCTGTTTGATGCGGCTGGCGCCGTGGTTGCCAAGCTGGCTTACCTCAATGGCGTGGCCAAGTTGAAGGTGGGGGGAGTAACGTCCGAGGGATCAACCGATGCCCCCTTTCTGGGCTTGGCGGCCATCAATGGCCAGGTGTTCGGTTACTACCAGACCAAGGTGGTGGTGCGTTCATCGCAGTTTATTGCCTCACCAAAGAGCCGGATCTGGGTAGAGCTACATCCTGGGCAGACGTTGGCCACCATAGGCACCGAGTTCACCCCATTGTTGGCTGAATACGCCTATCTGGTATATCGCCATACCATCACCGCCGTTGCAGCCAACCAAGAGTCGCGTAGCCAATTCCTGCCACAAGATGTGGCATGGCGCGGCACCCCGCCGATGTATGCGGGGCCGGTCAACCTCCTGCAACAGACCCAATATCCGCTCTGCAAAGGGCGGGACTATTTCTGGATCCGCGATGGGGTACGCAACGTGGAGCAGGGCTATATCGAGAGCACCGTGACCATCAGCGGGGTGGGAGTGCGGCGCCGGGTGCTCTGCTTCACCCAGGATGGCGAGCTGGTTGGAGAGACCTACAGCCGCGCATCGGATGGGGTCTATCGGTTCGATCTGCTGTGGCTGAACAAGCGTTATATGTTGGTCGCTCAGGACGACCCCGCCTTTGGCCCTGCCGACTACAACGCCGTGGCCGCCGACTATCAGGCGCCGAAACCCTACCCGCCTGGCGGAGGCGTGGCGCCTGCGCCGTTCCCCATGATTGCCCCGCTCAAGAGGAAATAATCATGATCTCCTATGCCGAAGGGCTGCGCACCAGTCGCGCCCAGTTATTGGCCACGGCCATTGATACGGGCAGCGGGGCCAGTGCCAAGCTGACCATCTACACCGGCACCAAACCGGCGCCAGGGGCGGCCATCACCGACCAGCTGGCTCTGGTGGTGCTCACGTTCAACCACCCTTGCGCCAAGACGATCAGCGGTGGGGTGCTGACCCTGAAACCCCTGGCCGAGCAGATGGCCACCGCCAGCGGCGCCCCCACCTGGGGGCGCATTGTTGACCGGGATGGGGCCTTTGTGGCGGATCTCTATGTCGGGGTGCCGGGCAGCGGCGCCGATCTGGAGCTGCCAGCAGCGGAGTTTTTTGCCGGTGCGCTGATCCGCATCAATACCGCCACCATCACTGAACCGTAACCGGGGGCCCCATGGCCAGAAAGGATGCGAGCTTAGAACTACGCAAGGCCAGGAACAGCACCGGCCAGCTGGAGCTGAATCAGTCTGAGGTGGTGCGGCTGGTCGGCATCCTTAACGGTACCACCATGCCGCCGCGCCTGAGCGCGTCACCAGGGCTGGTGCTGGCATCGGTATTGGCTGGCGCCCCGCATCGCACCAGTGCTCAGCTGGGCGGTTCGGTGGTGTTGCCGGGGCGGCTGAGCAGCCATACCCATAGCCGGGGGGAACTGGTCGGCACGTTCGTCATTGAGTGCGTCATGGCCAGCACATCCCGCGCCCCGGTACCGGTGATCGCCGGGGAGTATGACCAGAACGTATTCCGAGGCCCTGCCAGTGCAATGGGGGATGCTTGGGAGCGGGCGGATAGCCATTCCCGGCACCTCAGTAGCGAATGGCAGAAGGCAGGCACCGAGCGGGCAACCAGCCGCGACCTGTGGCAACAGGCCGCCGCGCATCAGCAGCCGGTGGCTGAGCTGGGCGAGCAGATGCCCCAGACGTTCATGGCCAATCAACAGCGCTTTGCCGAGGGGCTGCCGGTCAGCCAGCAGAGCCGCCAGGGCTATGACAGCCTGGCCGCTGGCCATGTGGCGAATCACTCCCTATGGGTTGAGGCGGCGCCGGTTGGCAGCTGGCGCCTGGTCGGGTTCACCAACCCGCCGCGCTTTGACAAGGCTTGGCAGGCTGACCAGTGGCAAGAGGGCATCCCCATCGGTAAGGGGGTGGCCGCTCAAGCCTGGCACCACGGCAAGCCGCTGATAGAGGGCTGGCGTGATGGCTGGGACGAGGCCATGTGGCCACCCAAGGGCAAGACGCCACTGCCAGAACCACCCAAGCCACCCATCCGCCCCGATAAGCGGGTGCTGCGCTTGGCGTTCGGGCGCAAGCGCGACACAGCAGAGCTGGAGTTTGTCTGGCAGGGCAGTGATGCGGCAATCGTCATTCCAACCCGGAGGGTTTATCTGGTGAGCAATACAGCGAAGATCGTGCGGGTACGCGATGGGCTCGATATCCCGGCCACTGCGGTGAGTATCGAGCTCGATACCGACTCCTGGGCATGGCAGTTCAGCGCTCAAATCCCCCGTATCGCGGCGGCTGCGTTGACCGATGAGGAAGAGGTCAGCATTCATATCAACGGTCAGCAATGGGACTGCGTGTGCGATGGCTGGCAATCGAGCCAGAGCTTTGGCCGCGAGTCGGCAACGCTGACCGGCCGCTCGCGTACAGCTTACTTGTCGCCAACCCATGTATTGGCGCAGGCGGTGAGTGAGCCTGCTGCCGCGACCATGGCCCAACTGGCTGCGGCCGTATTGCCGGTGGGTTGGACGCTGGATTGGCAAGCGGCTGACTGGTTGGTACCTGCCGGGTTCTTTAGCCTGGATAACCAGACCCCGATCGAGGTGGTCAGGTACCTGGCCGAGGCGGCCGGTGGCTTTGTGCTGCCACACCAGCGCAACCGTCATCTGGTCATCAAGCCGCGTTATCCCGCAGTGCCGTGGCAGCTTGATACTGCTGTGGCCGATGTGGCGATCCCCAGAGCCATCATTACCACCTTGGGCAGTGACTTCCAGCCGGGTCATGCCGCCAACGGGATCTGGGTCAGCGGTGGCCACCAGGGCATCAGTGCGCGGGTGGTACGCCAGGGGACGGCTGGCGAACAGCAAGCGCCGACTATTACCCACCCGCTGGTATGTGATGTGACGGCAGCCCGTGCCCAAGGTGTGGTGGGGCTGGCCAAGACCATGCCCAGGCGCACTCAGACCATCGAGCTGCCGTTGTCTGCTGATACCGGTTTGATCTTACCGGGCGCTCTGCTCGCCGTGGATGGTTGGAAGGGCTACAACCGGGGCGTCAGGGTCTCTGCTGCGCTGCAGAATAGGGCCATGACGGTACGCCAGCAGCTGAGTGTGGAGCGATTTGTATGAACCTGTTTAAGCGATTCCTGGAGCTGGTGCCCGGCGCTGATCCCTTGTTGGTTGGTACCGTAACAGCAGTAGGCACCACGACCACCACTCTCACTGCGTTGGCGGGCGGGACAGTCACAGTAGGGGGCACCGGGGTAGCCATCGGCAAGAAGGCATTTTACAGGGGAGGGGAGCTGGCAGGAGAGGCGCCGGATTTACCGACCTATGAGATAGAGGTTTAATGCCGGTTTAACCGGCTTATCACACTCAGCGATTCCGGTGCCACCAAGTTTGATAAACTACTGGGCTGGTAGTTTCTCATTTTCCCCGTAACTCTTTTTCATTTTCGGCGGCGGGCTACATGAATCTGTTCATTTTCCCCGCAGTTCAACACATCAGAGCACCCTATCATGGCAAGATGAGGTATCTTATGCACCGATTTCATCCATTTAACGGATCCGAGACCCCCATATGATTATCAAACCCAAGGTTCGCGGCTTTATCTGCACCACCACTCACCCGGTTGGCTGTGAGGCCAATGTTCGTCGCCAGATCGCTTACACCCAAGAGCAGGGCATGATTGCCAATGGCCCCAAGCGGGTGCTGGTGATAGGCGCCTCCACCGGTTATGGTCTGGCCTCCAGGATTGCCACTGCCTTTGGTAGCGGCGCTGCCACCATTGGCGTCTTCTTCGAAAAGCCGAGCACCGAGACCAAGACGGGCTCCGCCGGTTGGTACAACTCAGCCGCCTTCGACAAGGCCGCCAAAGAGGCTGGTTTGTATGCGAAAAGCGTCAACGGCGATGCCTTCTCCAACGAGTGCCGCGCCAAGGTGATCGAGCTCATCAAGGCCGATCTGGGTCAAATTGATCTGGTGGTCTACTCCCTGGCCTCACCAGTGCGCAAGATGCCACAAACCGGTGAAGTCGTGCGTTCTGCCCTCAAACCGATCGGTGAGGTCTATACCACCACCGCCATCGATACCAACAAGGATCAGATCATCACCGCCACCGTCGAGCCGGCGAACGAGGAAGAGATCCAGAACACCATCACAGTGATGGGCGGTCAGGATTGGGAGCTGTGGATGGCTGCCCTGCGTGACGCGGGTGTGCTGGCCGACGGCGCCAAGTCCGTCGCTTACTCCTACATCGGCACCGATCTGACCTGGCCCATCTACTGGCATGGCACTCTGGGCCGCGCCAAGGAAGATCTGGACCGCGCCGCTACCGCCATCCGTGGCGATCTGGCTGCCAAGGGCGGCACCGCCCACGTGGCCGTGCTGAAATCCGTGGTGACCCAGGCCTCTTCCGCCATTCCGGTGATGCCGCTCTATATCTCCATGGCCTTCAAGATCATGAAAGAGAAGGGCATTCACGAGGGCTGCATGGAGCAGGTGGATCGCATGATGCGCACCCGTCTCTACGGGGAGGCGTTGGTACTGGACGAGCAGGCCCGCATCCGTATGGATGACTGGGAACTGCGTGATGACGTGCAGCAGACCTGCCGCGATCTGTGGCCCTCCATCACCAGCGAAAATCTCTCCGATCTGACCGACTACACCGGCTACAAGCAGGAGTTCCTGCGCCTGTTCGGTTTCGGTCTGGCCGAGGTGGATTACGAGGCGGATGTCAACCCGGACGTGACATTCGACGTGGTCGAGCTCTGATCCTGACGCAAGCGAAAACAGGGCCCCCTCTTTGGAAAAAGAGGGGGCTTTTTTTATCAACGCAATGGTGTGGCGGTGGCGTGGTTGCCTCGCACTATGGTCGTGAGAGGGATAGCGCCACATTGGTTGCCAGCATCATGGCGCGCAAGATGAAAAAAGGCTCCAAAGGAGCCTTTTTATTGCGATGAGTTGTGCTTACTGCTTGTAACCCTTGAGGAAGCGGGCGAGGCGACCAATGGCCTCTTCCAGCTCCTCTTCACGGGGCAGGAACACCAGCCGGAAGTGATCCGGCGCCGGCCAGTTGAAGCCGGTGCCCTGCACCAGCAGCAGTTTCTCTTGCTGCAGCAGGTCGAACACCATCTTCTGGTCATCGCGAATGTCATACACCTTGGGATCCAGGCGCGGGAACATGTAGAGCGCCCCCTTGGGCTTGACGCAGGAGACGCCGGGGATCTCGTTGAGCAGCTCCCACGCCTTGTCCCGCTGACGGCGCAGGCGGCCGCCCGGCAGGATCAGCTCGTTGATGCTCTGGTAGCCGCCGAGCGCGGTCTGGATGGCGTGCTGCATCGGCACGTTGGCACACAGCCGCATGGAGGCCAGCATCTCCAGCCCCTCGATATACCCCTTGGCACGGCCCTTGGGGCCGGTAATGACCATCCAGCCCTGACGGAAGCCACAGGCACGGTAGGCCTTGGATAGACCGTTGAAGGTCACCACCATCACATCGTCACACAGGGTGCAGACGCTGGTGTGAGAGATGTCGTCGTAGAGGATCTTGTCATAGATCTCGTCGGCGAAGATGATGAGGTTGTGCTGGCGGGCGATTTCGATCACCTCCAGCAGGAACTCGCTGCCGTAGACGGCGCCGGTCGGGTTGTTGGGGTTGATCAGCACCAGGCCGCGGGTGCGCGGCGTGATACGGGCGCGGATATCGTCGAGATCCGGATACCAGTCGGCGCCTTCGTCGCAGCGATAGTGCACCGCATGACCACCGGAGAGGGTGACGGCGGCAGTCCAGAGCGGGTAGTCGGGGGAGGGCACCAGCATCTCGTCGCCGTTGTTGAGCAGCGCCTGCATCGCCATCACGATCAGTTCGCTCGCGCCATTGCCGATGTAGATATCATCGATATCGACCTTGCGCATCCCTTTTTGCTGGTAGTACTGCATCACCGCCTTGCGGGCCGAGAAGAGCCCCTTGGAATCGCAGTAGCCCTGACTCAGCGGCATGTTGAGGATCACATCCTTGATGATCTCTTCCGGCGCATCGAAACCGAACGGGGCCGGGTTGCCGATATTGAGCTTGATAATGCGGTGGCCTTCGTCTTCGAGACGGCGAGCCTCTTTATGCACCGGGCCGCGAATGTCATAGCAGACATCGTCGAGCTTGTGCGACTTGTCGATAGTGAACATGGTGAGTGTGCTTCCTTCCCCGTGGGGACGCGTTGGCGAAAAAGGCGATTTTTAGTATCAAATTTCTTTTCCTCTATTCTTCACAGAATTGAATGCTAGAACAATCTTATTATTAGTAGAATTCCCTGATTTTTAGCCTTCAAACAGGGTTGCTGAAACGTTAAATTCAGCACAATCGTTTGTGTGAGCCGAGGTTCACTAGTGAAAGATGAGGGGCTGATTAACAAAGTTGCCCAACTGTGTTGAAATATTCGCATCCAATGGCACGATTGGCTTGCGATAAAAAGTCGTGGCTTGTCTCCTGTGTGGCGCCTTGGCGCGTCGTTGATGGGCCCATTTTGGTCATCTGTTGAGGTATTTCCATGCACGCACCCGCGCCCGGCCGTTATCGCCACTTCAAGGGAGGGTTTTATCAGGTGCTCACCCTGGCCCTGCACACCGAAACCCGGGAGCCGCTGGTGATCTATCAATCCGAGCAGGATGGGGTTGTCTATGCCCGTCCTGTCGCCCTGTTCATGGAGTGGATCGAGCATCAGGGGCAGGTGGTGAGCCGCTTCACCCCGACCGCGGGCTGAACGGCGGTTTGCACCATCAAAAAAGGCGCCATCAGGCGCCTTTTTCCCATGCGGGGGAGCTTACTGGTAGAGACCCAGGTTCTCTTTGGCATAGGCTTCGAAATCGGTGCAGCCACCAAGGTGCTGCTCGTCCAGGAAGATTTGCGGCACGGTATTGACCGGCTTGCCGGCGCTCTTGGCCAGATCTTCTTTGGTGATGCCTTCGGCGTGGATGTCCACGTAGCGGAATTTGAAGTCATCGCGCTGCTCGGTCAGCTGCTCGGCGACCTGTACGGCACGGACACAGTAGGGGCAACCCGGGCGACCAAAAATCACTGCAAACATATTTATTCTCCGTTCTTTAAGCCGTTTTTGTATGGCCGTTGATATGAGGCCGGCAACAGCATAGCCATGCCTCGTGGCGACTTGAAGCCGAAATTATCGATACCGTGATTCGAGTGGGCCTATTGCCGCATCGCGGGTCGGCGATATGGCGATGGTTGCCCCCCGATCCTCAGCAGCTCACTGCGGCTCGGCAATCTGGATCGGCTGCTGTTGATAGATGCTCTCAAGCACCCCTTTCTCGAACACTGTCCATGGCCAGGCGGCCTTGCTGGCACGGTAGCGCTCATGGGTGGCGGGATCCTGCGACAGGCCGCGCTGGAACATCACGAAGGCCTTGCGCTGGCCGCCTGCGGTATCGATGAAGCCGGCCAGATTGGAGGTGCCGGTGATGGTGCCGGTTTTGGCATGCACCTTGTTTTTCATCATGGGGGCGGTGACGCTGCGGCGCCAGGCCAGGGTGCCATCCACCTGAGAGCTGGGCAGCAACTTGATGAGACCGAGTTCGGCATCGTTTTTCTGGATGAAGTTGAGCACCGACAGCATCTGGCGGGCGCTGATGAGGTTGTGGGCCGAGAGACCCGAGCCGTCGGCCAGGGTGGCGTTGCCCAGATCGATACCGTTTTTGGTCAGGATGGCACGCACTGCCATGGTGCCGCTGCGATAGCTGCCCGGCTTGTTGTAGTAGTGACGGCCCACGGTTTTGAGGAAGGTGTCGGCGTAGAGGTTGTCAGATTTTTTCAACATCTTGGAGAGCATGATGGGCAATGAGACAGAATAGTGGGTGCCCAGCGTCTCGGCGCCGATCGGTGCCTTGTGGGTCACTCGCAGCAGCCCCTCGTGCTTGATGCCGGCCCGGTTCATCGCCCAGCGGATGTTGTCCCAGCCCCAGGCTTCCACGTCATGGATGGCGAAACGCAGACCCTGAGGCTCCTTGTTCGGGGTAATACAGCCCTTGAGCTCGTAGAAGTTGCCCTTGGCCATGTCCACTTCCAGTGCGCAGAACTGGCGCGCCATGTCACCGTAGCTCATCACTTCCACATTGTCGGCACCGATGCCGATGGCCACGCCAGTGGCCACATTGCCGGTGGCGGGTTTGCCAATCTGGGTAGCGGTGATGGTGCCATAGGCGCAGTTCTTGTCGATGATGACAGACGAGACCGGAGCAGCGAAGCAGAGGGTCTGATCCCCCCACGACCAGCCGTTGCCGCGCTCGTAGCCGTTGTAGGCGCCGGTGTTGACGTAGACATTGCCCTTGATGTGGGTGACGCCGAGCTGTTTGAACAGCGCCAGCAGATCCATTCGGGAGAGGGTGGGGTCGCCGACGAAGTTGATCCAGATGTCGCCTTTGATAGTGTCACCCTGTTTGGCGCCCGGCTGGGTCTGAAT
The DNA here is from genome assembly GCF_029237385.1 of Aeromonas sp. 1HA1. Taxonomy (NCBI): domain Bacteria; kingdom Pseudomonadati; phylum Pseudomonadota; class Gammaproteobacteria; order Aeromonadales; family Aeromonadaceae; genus Aeromonas; species Aeromonas sp. 1HA1. The sequence goes on along the minus strand of NZ_JAACGC010000019.1, from coordinate 52,484 downwards.
GTCGGTGGCAAAGCGAAAATCGGCCCCGAGCTCGAGGCGGGCGGCCAATGCGGTAAGCACCTTCATGGTGGAGGCGGGGGCGATCATCTGATCCGCATGACGGGCAAACTCAACGCCGTTATTGCCCTGCACTATGATGGCGTACTGGCCACCCTGAGGGGGCGTCAGCGGGGCGGCCTGGGCCGCCAGAGAAAAGAGAGCACAAAAACCAATCAACAGCCGCTGCATAAGATCCTCTAACGTGACGAAGGGTGTCGGCAGTGCGATGCCGACCCTGATAATTCAACCTGGTGTTACCCGTCGATGCGAAATCGACGGGGGTAACGCAATTCATGCCATTTATGCCGGTCGCCAGTGACTATCACGCCATCGAGTTGGCGGTGCGATAGCGGCCGTCATAATCAAAAATCTTCTCTTTTATCTGCCAAAAACGGCCCGATTTGCGGGCGATGACAAAATCCGGATGACGGAACTGACTTTGCGCGGCCAGCACGCTCGCCAGGGTGGTGAATTCGGGCTCCAGCCCCGGGGCGGGCCAATGATGACGCACAAAGCGCTGTTGAAACAAGCGTTGTGCGCCCGGGGAGTGAAAACCGAAGTATTCACTCAGGGTCAGACCATCCTCATCGTGGTAGGTCACCTCCAGCCGTTCCCCCTGTTTGCCGCGCCCTGCGGTGAGGGTCAGCCCCGCGCAGCGAATGACCATGCAATCTTTGAGATTGAGGGCTTCTTTGAGTTTGTCGTCCGGATCCACCAGCAGCTGATCGCAGCTCTGGCAGCGGCGGGCGGCGATGTCGTTTTCGGCGCCGCAGGCGGGGCAAATTTTTGACCGAAAGCGGTAGTCGCACTCCTCGCGGTTGCCCTCGTCATCTTCAAACAAGCCCTGACAGCGGCGACCGTAGTGCTCAATCACCTTGCCATCCTCATCGGTTTTACCCCAGAAGGTGTTGGCAAAGCCGCAGGCGGGGCAGGGCACCTGCACCGGCTCGGTGCCGGCGTGAGGCCTGGGCTCCCCCACCTCGGGGGCAAACAGATTGAAGTTGTTGCCCGCATAGTCGAGCACCAGACAATCGGCCTTGCCCGGCGAGAGGCGCAGGCCGCGGCCGACGATCTGTTGATAGAGCGAGACCGACTCGGTGGGGCGCAGCATGACGATGAGATCCACGTGGGGGGCATCGAAGCCGGTGGTGAGCACGGCCACATTGACCAGAAACTTGAGCTCTCGCGCCTTGAAGGCATGGATCAGGGCGTCGCGCTCCGGGCCCGGCGTCTCGCCGGTGATCAGGGCCGCTTGCTCCCCTTTGGCGCCGAGCAGGCCGTGGATCTCGCTGGCATGCTCGACGGTGGCGGCGAAGATCATCACTCCTTGCCGGTCGGCGGCGTACTCCAGCACCTGGCTCAGGATATGGGGGGTGACCCGCTGCTGGCGTTTGAGCTCGCCATTGAGATCCGCCTCGCTGAACAGGCCGTTCTCCCGCGCCACCAGCTTGCTGAAGTCATAGTGGACGATGGGGGCATCGACGAGACGGGGTGGCGTCAGGTAGCCGTTTTTCACCATGAAGCGCAGGGGCAGCTCGAACACGCAGTCGCCAAACAGTCGCTCGCCGTGACTCTTCACCATGCCATGGTAGTGGCGCCGGTAGATCCAGCCCAGCCCCAGCCGATAGGGGGTGGCGGTGAGACCCAGAATTTTGAGGGCCGGATTGGCGGCCTTGAGATGCTCGATCACCTGATGGTACTGGCTGTCATCATCGAGCGAAACCCGATGACACTCGTCGATGATGAGCAGCGAGAAAGCGCCGTCGAAGGCCGCCAGATTGCGGGCGACCGATTGCACCGAGCCAAACACCACCTGCGCGCTCGCCTCCTTGCGGGCGAGGCCTGCGGCAAAGATATCGGCCTTGAGCCCCCACGCCTCGTACTTGGCGTGGTTCTGCTCCACCAGCTCCTTGACGTGGGCCAGCACCAGTACCCGACCGCGCGCCTTGCGGGCCAGCTCGGCGATCACCAGACTCTTGCCGGCGCCGGTGGGCAGCACCACCACGGCGGGGTCCGGGTGCTGGCGAAAGTGGCTGATCACGGCATTGACGGCGTCGGTTTGATAGGGTCTGAGAACGAACATGGGGAACGGCTGTGGTGCAGGATGGCGCCATTATAGGGGTCTTGGCGCCACAAAAATAGCGGGCCGGCATGATGCCGGCCCGCTGGGAGTGTTGCGTTGATTAATGGAAGGGGAAAACGTAGTTCATCCAGCTCGCCATGCGCAGCAGCACCTTGCGCATCACGGCGACGTGGTGGAAATGCTGGGTATAGATGGCGGCCTGACCGCTGGCCCCGGCGATCACCTGATACTTGGGCCACTCGGGGTCGGTGATTTTGATGGTGACTGGCAGGCGGCCCGGGCGCTGGGCCGTGCTCTGATCCAGCAGCCCCATGTTGGCCTGCACGTTACCGGCGGCGATAGCGGGCAACACTATGGTCACTTCCCCCTTGAAGATCTTGCCCGGGATGCCGTCTATCACCACCTCGGCCTCATCGCCGATGGCCAGCCGTTGCATGCTGTTTTGCCAGAACCAGCCCGCATAGTAGTTCTCGTTTTGGTGCACGAAGGTCATGACGGGGCGGTAGAGGTAGGGAGTGGCAATCATGCCGGGACGGAGCGCCAGTTGCAGCACGAAGCCATCCGAGGGGGCGTGGACGACAGTCTGCTCGAGGTCATACTGAGCCTTCTTCAGCTGAGCTTGAATATCGTTGAACAGGGCTTGCTGCTGATCCCGCTGGGAGACCAGATCGTCGACATTGGCCTGGCTCACGTCGAGATCCCGCTGCTTGCCGATACCACGGCGCACCAGCTCCTGGAAGCGACCGAGATCCAGCCTGGCGGATCTCAGCCTGGCCTGGATGGATTTGACGTGATCCTGATTGGACTGGAGTCGCGCCTGCAGGCTGGCAACCTGTTGCTCGAACGGCTCGGCCTCAATACGAAACAGTACATCCCCTTGTTTCACCTTCTGATTCGGCTTGACCGACACCTCGGCCACACGACCCTTCACCAGCGGCACTATGGGGGTGGAGACGTAGTAATTGCGCGCCATTTCCGAGTAGGGGTGGTTGTAGTTCATCAGTATGATCAGTGTACCTATGATGAGCACCCCGCCCAGTGCCGCGGTGGGCACTGTCCACTTGTTGAGCGGAATGCGGAAAATCTTGAACACGGCCACGCACAGTGCTGTGTAGGTCAGGATCAGTAGCAGGTCCATAATTTATCCCTGTTGTTCAGTCTGTTCGATGGTGTTGATGCGCGTCTTGAGATCGGTGAGTTCCTGCTTGAGCAGTTGTATCTCGTCCTCATCCTGTTTAAGGCGCTGGTTGAAGCCCCATCCCCGCTCGGGGCGATAGAGGGTGGCCCAGATCCAGAGGAATGGCCAGAGTACATGCAGGGTAAACAGACTGACCCATCCCGCCACGTGGATGGCATCCTGATGGGGGTGCTGCCGGTGTTTGGCTATTTCATAAGGAATGTCGTGGATCACTATGATCCCGTAGAACATGACCAGCCCGACGAAAAAGAGCAGGCCAAGGGCAAAATAATCAAGGAACATGGGGGTCTCCAGAGGTTTGATATACAACCAATCATTGGATTCCATTTTTTATAAAGCAATGGGGAATCACACGTTTATCGGTTTTGAGGACGGCATCTTAAGCAACATTGTTGTACTGGAGCTTAAGTGAGTCTGAAGTCGTCAAACAGTATGGTGTGCCATACGTCGCAAGTCCAAAAAAGTCCTATCGATGACAATCACTTACTGGAGGAGTATGGCATCACTGGCGTGAAATGAGTAATGAAAAAGGAGCCTAAATGGCTCCCTTTGTTTCAGTGTTTGAATCGGTCAACGTTAGCTGGTGCTGCTCACCAGTGCCGGTCTGAATTTCACCAGGAAGGCCACCGTCGTCACCAGGGTGCAGATGAGGCCTATGATGGTGGAGATGCCCATTTCCAACCCGAAACCTATAGGGGCGTTGGCCAGATAGGTAAACACCACGGCGGTCATAAACATGGCAGGGATGGTGCAGACCCAGTGCAGCTTGCCTTCTTTGGCCAGATAGGCCGCCGCAGTCCACAGCATGATGACGGCCGTGGTCTGGTTGGCCCAGCCAAAGTAGCGCCAGATCACCCCGAACTCGGCCTTGGAGATGATGAAACCAAGGATGAACATGGGGATGGCGATCAGCAGACGCTTGACCAGCGGCCTCTGGGTCATCTTGAGGAAGTCCGCCACGATCAGGCGAGCACTGCGAAACGCGGTATCGCCGGAGGTGATGGGCAGGATCACCACGCCGAGGATGGCGAGGATGCCGCCCACGGTGCCGAGCAGGCTGGTGGAGACTTCATGTACCACAGCCGCCGGACCGCCGTTGGCCATGGTGGCGTTGAGCGCTTCGGTACTGTCGTAGAAGGAGAGACCCAGGGTACACCAGATGAGAGCGATGATCCCTTCACCGATCATTGCGCCGTAGAAGATGAAGCGACCGGATTTTTCGTTCTGCATGCAGCGAGCCATCAGCGGTGACTGGGTGGCGTGAAAGCCCGATACCGCGCCACAGGCGATGGTGATGAACAGCAGCGGCCACAGCGGCAACTCGGTCGGGTGCAGGTTGGAGAAGTCCATCCCTGTGTTGTAGAAGCCTTTGCCGGAGACAATCAGACCAATGATAAGGCCGACTGACATGAACACCAGCAGTGCGCCGAAGATGGGGTAGAAACGGCCGATGATCTTGTCGATGGGGACTATGGTCGCCAGGATGTAGTAGGCAAAAATCGCCACAATCCAGTAGACCATATCGGTGGAGGTGAGGTTGGCGAGCAAGCCTGCCGGGCTCAGCACGAACACCACGCCAACCAGCATCAGCAGTACCACGGCAAACAGGTTCATGAAGTGCTTGGCGACGGTGCCCAGATGTTCGCCGACCACGGTCGGTACCGAGGCGCCCTTGGCGCGCACTGACAGCATGCCGGAGAAGTAGTCGTGTACTGCGCCGGCGAAGATGCAGCCAAACACGATCCACAGCATGGCGACCGGGCCGTAGAGGGCACCGAGGATGGGACCGAAGATGGGGCCGACGCCTGCGATGTTGAGCAGTTGTACCAGATAGACTTTTTTGTCCGACATGGGGACATAGTCCACCCCGTCAGCCATGGTGATGGCGGGGGTGGCGCGCTCGGGTTTCGGGCCGAATATCCGCTCGATGAATTTGCCATATATGAAATAGCCGGCGACAAGTAGGCCGACACATAGGAAGAACCAGATCATTACTACGCTCCTGCATTGTTATTTTTTAGTATGCGTCGCGAGTTTAAAACGCTTGCTTCTCTCTGGCAGGCGAAACCTCCCGAGTGGCGCTTTGGCGCGCCGAGTGGTCAGCGGCTGTGATCAGGCGCACATTCCCTGGGTCAGTCCAGCCCCAGTTGATCCTTTAGCTCCTTGAGATAGCGACGGCTGACCGGCACCCGGGCGCCGCTCGGCGTGAGGATCTCCGCCAGCTGGTTATCCAGCAGCCGGATCTCGAAGATGGCCTTGGGGGAGACCAGGTACTGGCGGTGACAACGCAACAGGAGGCTCTTTTCCTCCAGGGATTTGAGGGTGAGCTGGGTGTGGAACAGCTCCCCCTGACAAGCAACGTGGACGCCGCCGAGATCGGAAAAGGCATACTCCACCTGAGCGATCGGCAGCAGCCGTACCCGATTGTGCAGATAGCCCGGAATGTGTTCGATGGTGGGGGCCAGCCGCTCGACCGGCTGCGGGGAGATATCCTGCTTGAGGCGAGCCAGCGTCTTGGCCAGCCGTGCCGGTTCCACCGGTTTGAGCAGGTAGTCGAAGGCGTTCTCCTCAAATGCCTGAATGGCATACTCGTCGAAGGCGGTGACAAACACGATGCGGGGCAGGGGATCGAGCATGGCCACCAGTTCCATGCCGCTCAGCTTGGGCATCTGGATGTCGAGAAACACCACATCCGGTTTGAGCCGCTGGATCAGTGGCAGCGCCTCGATGGCGTTGGCCGCTTCACCGACTATCTCGATGGCGGGATCGCTGGCAAGGTGCAGTTTCAGCTCCTCGCGGGCGTAATGTTCGTCATCAACAATCAGGGTGCGGATCATGGTTGCTCCTTGGGGATGGTGAACGAAACCCGGGTCCACTGCTCCGGCTCGCACGCAATGGTCACGCCGTAGCGTTCGCCAAAGGCGCTCTTGAGCCGTCGGTCGACGATGGTCATGCCAAGACCGTCACCGGCGGGCCTTTCTTGCCAGGCGCCGGCGTTGTCTTCCACATGGATGGTGACACTGGTGGGATGTTCCTCGGTATAGAGGCGAATGCGCCCCTGTTCCAGCAGCGTCGAGATGCCGTGCTTGATGGCATTTTCGATCAGCGGCTGCAGGGTGAAGCTTGGCAGGCGCAAGGTGGCCAGGTGGAGCGGGATCTCTTTGACCACCGTCAATCGGTCGCCAAAACGGGCTAGCTCGATCTCCAGATAAGACTGGCAGTGCTCCTGCTCCTCCTGCAGGGTGGCCAGCCCGCTCTGGCGCTTGAGGTTCTTGCGAAAGAACAGCGACAGGTGCAGCAGCAAATCCCGCGCTTTGTCGGGATCGCGCCGGGTGATGGCACTGATGGTATTGAGGGTGTTGAACAGAAAATGGGGGTTGATCTGGGCCTGGATCAGCTTGAGCTCGGATTGCACCAGCAGCCGCTGATGCTGCTCCAGCCGACCAGCCAGCAGTTGCTGTGACAGCAGGTTGGCGATCCCTTCCCCCAGGGTGTGGTTGATCTTGAGAAACAGCCGTTTCTTCGGCTCATACAGCTTGATGGTACCGATCACCCCCTTGTCACCCTGCAGCGGGATCACGAGCACAGAGCCCAGCTGGCAAGCAGGCGAGAGGCTGCAGCGATAGGGCTGGCTGTTGCCATCGGCAAACAGCACCTTGTTGTGCGTGATGGCCTTCATGGTGGTGGCTGACGCGATGGGCGTACCTGGCAGATGGTGATCTTCTCCGATGCCGATAAAAGCGAGGATCTTGTCGGTATCCGTGATGGCGACCGCACCTACGCCGGTCTCCTCCTGAATGATGCGGGCAATCTTGCGGCTCGCCTCCGGGGTAAAGCCCTGGCTCATGATGCCGACCGTGCGATTGGCGATATTGAGCGCTTTGGCGGAGAAGACCCGGGAGAATTTTTCATACATCCGCTGCTGGTCGCGGATCATGCTGATAAAGAGCGCGGCACCGCAGGAGTTGGCCAGGATCATGGGGGTGGCGATGGTGCGCACCAGCAGCAGAGCCTGTTCGAACGGGGTGGCCACCAGCAGGATGATCAGCATCTGCATGATCTCGGCATAGAGGGTGGTAAAGAAGGCGATACGCGGTTCAAACAGGGCATCTGTCCGCCCGGAGCGCATCAGCCGCCAGTGCACCAGCCCCCCCAGCAAGCCCTCAAGGGTGGTGGAGATGGCGCAGGCGAGATCGGTAAATCCCCCTAGCGTGTAGCGGTGCAGGCCACCGGTCAGCCCTACCAGAAAGCCCACCAGCGGGCCTCCCAGCAGCCCCCCCAATACGGCGCCGACTGCCCGGGTGTTGGCGATGGCATCATCGATATCGAGCCCGACATAGGTGCCGAGGATGCAAAAGCCGGAAAAAATAATGTATATCAGTATCTTGTGAGGAAGTCTGACGGAATAGTTGGCCAGGGGACGCAGCAGCGGACTCTTGGAGAAGAGATAGGCGATCACCAGACTGACGCTCATCTGTTGAAGCAGGGAGAGGATCAACTGCATAAAAAACGTTCCTCAGAGTCCGTGCCGAAAAAAGCGGCAGTCATGAATAAGTGTGATCAGGATCTTGTTCTGTGAGCAAGGTGCGTTCGATTGTGGGCGAAGTTTGCCAGAAACGTGAAATAAAACCATATCAAATCAGCATGTTAAATTGATATTTGTATAATCGCCCCAGGGTTGGTATTGCTGGATGGAGCATGAATGTATCCGCTGGATACGCCACACGGAGGTGGCATGCTCCGCCCTGCCCCCTGGCTGGGCGTTTTTTATCCAGGGTCGGCAGTGAACCCTTTTGAAGGTAATTGGGCAATTATTCAGGTTTGTCCAATGAGTTATCCCCAGCTTCTGGGGATAACTCAGAAGGCAAAATAGTAACAGAAACGCCGGGTAAGGTTAAAAAACAGCCTTTGTCCCTCATCCAGGTCTTCTTGCTTGATAAATGACTTGATGGTGCGCTCATCCTCCCGCAGATCCAGCATGGCCACCCCTTCCGGTCGCTGCGCTTTGAGGTAGGGCAGTACCTTGGGTTTGAGGGGCATGGTGGGCTCGGTTGAGAGCACCAGCGCCACAGAGTCGTCGGAGAGCTGCACCAGTGAACCGGGGGGATAGACTCCCAACACCTTGATCAGCAGCTTGACCAGATCCTGATCGAACTTCTTCTGGGACAGCTTGTAGAGCTGGCTGATGGCCTGGCTCGGGGCGGCCGGGGTCGCACTGCTGCGCGGGTGCAGCAGCTCGTCATAGTAGTCCACCAGCCCGATGATCCGTGCCAGTGGCGGGATCTCGCCGCCCTTGATGCCCAGAGGAAAGCCGCTGCCATCGAGCCGCTCGTGGTGCAGATGGGCCACCTGGCGGATCTTGAACTCAAATGCCTGTAACTGGGTCAGCATCTCCAGCCCGTACTGGGGATGCATGTTGAGAAAATTTTGCTCTGACTTGTTGAGATCCCCTCGTTTCTGGGTGATCTGGCTCGGGATTCTCAGCTCTCCGATATCGTGTACAAGGCCTGCCAGTCCAGTTTCCTCGATCTCGATGGGGTTCATGCCGAGTTCCCGGGCCATCAGCATGGCGATGAAAGCCACGTTCAGGCTGTGCTGCAGCAATATGTCGGTGTGCGGGCTGCGAATGAGATGCAGGCCGAGTGGCCCCTCGTGTTCACTGATACGGGCGGCGGCATTGCGCACTATTTGCGCCGTATTAGCCAGCCCTTCGTCAGGCTTGAGGTTGAGGGCCCCCAGTGCATCGCGCAGCTCGGACATGGATTGGCCAAAGGCTTTATCGGCGGCGCGCAGGGAGCGGCGGAAAGCTTTCTCGTCGAAGGGAGTGAGGCCCGTGTCTATGACCTCATCGATGATCGACAGATCGGGGCCGGCGGCGGGGATATCGCCGCGCAAGATGGGCTCTATGGGCAGGTCGCTCTTGTCCGGATCCACCATCAACAGATTGAGGTCGAGATGGCGAATGATGTCGAGTTGTTGCTGATCCTTGATCTTGAAGGCATTGAACATAAAAGGGTGACTGGTCCATCCTGTGGGGAGATGGATGTAGTGGCCGATCCGTAACTGCTCTATCGAGGCTTGTATCAGCGACATGTGCTAACTCGAGGTCCATGAATGCTTACCAACAAGCTAGCAAAATTAGAGAGATAGACAAACAAAAAAGCCCGCGCATGTGCGCGGGCTCTCTAGTTCAAGTCCGATTATCAGGCCTTGGATTTTTTCTTGTTGTCCGCCTTGGTCTCAGCCTTGGCTTCCACTGCTACTCGTGCTTCCTCGGTAAAGGGGCGACCGTAGTAGGTGTCCATCAGTATGGCTTTGAGCTCGGTGATCAGCGGGTAGCGCGGGTTGGCACCGGTGCACTGGTCATCGAAGGCTTCCAGCGCCAGCTGGTCAACCTTGGCCAGGAAGTCGGCTTCGTTCACGCCAGCTTCACGGATGGAGGCCGGGATGCCCAGAGTGGCTTTCAGCTCATCCAGCCAGGCCAGCAGCTTCTCGATCTTGGCAGCGGTACGGTCACCGGCTGCGCTCAGACCCAGGTGGTCAGCCACTTCGGCATAACGACGGCGAGCTTGCGGACGGTCGTACTGGGAGAACGCAGTCTGCTTGGTCGGGTTGTCGTTGGCGTTGTAACGGATCACGTTGCTGATCAGCAGGGCGTTAGCCAGACCGTGCGGAATGTGGAATTCTGCACCCAGTTTGTGCGCCATGGAGTGACACACACCCAGGAAGGCGTTGGCGAACGCGATACCGGCGATGGTGGCTGCGTTGTGTACTTTCTCGCGAGCAACCGGATCGTTGGCACCGTTCTGGTAGCTGGACGGCAGGTACTCTTTCAGCAGTTTCAGGGCTTGCAGCGCCTGACCGTCTGAGTACTCGTTGGCCAGTACGGAAACGTAGGCTTCCATGGCGTGAGTGACCGCATCCACACCGCCGAAGGCGCACAGGGACTTGGGCATGTTCATGACCAGGTTGGCATCGACGATGGCCATGTTCGGGGTCAGCTCGTAGTCAGCCAGCGGGTACTTCATGCCGGTGGCGTCGTCGGTCACGACCGCAAACGGGGTGACTTCAGAACCGGTACCGGAAGTGGTGGTGATGCAAACCAGTTCGGCCTTCACGCCCATTTTCGGGAACTTGTAGATACGCTTGCGGATGTCCATAAAGCGCATGGCAAGATCTTCAAACGCGGTATCCGGGTGCTCGTACATGACCCACATGATCTTGGCGGCATCCATCGGTGAACCACCACCCAGTGCCAGGATAACGTCCGGCTTGAAGGAGTTGGCCATCTCGGCGCCCTTGCGAACCACCGACAGCGTCGGGTCAGCTTCTACTTCGTAGAATACTTCCACTTCCATGTTCAGCTTCTTGAGCAGACGAACCACGTCGTCGGCATAGCCGTTGTTGAACAGGAAGCGGTCGGTGACAACCATTGCACGCTTTTTGCCTTCCAGATCACCGAGGGCGATCGGCAGGGAGCCACGACGGAAATAGATGGATTTCGGAAGTTTGTGCCACAGCATATTTTCTGCCCGTTTTGCGACTGTCTTCTTGTTGATCAGGTGCTTGGGACCGACGTTCTCGGAGATGGAGTTGCCACTCCAGGAGCCGCAACCCAGGGTCAGGGAAGGAGCAAGAGCAAAGTTGTACAGGTCACCGATACCACCCTGGGTGGAGGGGGTGTTGATCAGAATACGAGCGGTCTTCATCTTGTCGCCGAAGTATCTGATACGGTCCTGGTTGCGATCCTGGTCGGTGTACAGACCAGAGGTGTGACCGATACCACCGATGTTAACCATGGTGCAGGCCATCTCGACGGCTTCTTCGAAGTTCTTGGCGCGGAACATACCCAGGGTCGGGGAGAGCTTCTCATGAGCGAACTCATCTTCAGCGCACAATTCCAGGCCTTCACCGATCAGGATCTTGGTGGTGGCAGGCACAGTCACGCCAGCCATGGCGGCGATCTTGGTGGCCGGCTGGCCGACGATATCTGCGTTCAGCGCGCCGTTGATCAGCAGCACTTTACGTACCTTGTCCGCTTCATCTTTGGACAGGATGTAGCCATCGTGGTTGGAGAAACGCTCTTTCACCTGGTTGTAGATGGAGTCAACGACGATAACAGCTTGCTCGGAAGCACAGACCACACCGTTGTCGAAGGTCTTGGACATCAGGATGGAGGCAACGGCGCGTTTTACATCGGCGGTTTCGTCGATGACGATCGGCACGTTACCGGCACCCACACCGATAGCAGGCTTACCGGAAGAGTAAGCGGCTTTCACCATGCCTGGGCCACCAGTGGCCAGGATCAGGTTGATGTCGTTGTGCTTCATCAGCGCGTTAGAGAGCTCAACGGACGGTTGATCGATCCAGCCGATGATGTCTTTCGGTGCACCAGCGGCCACGGCTGCATCCAGTACCAGCTTGGCTGCGGTATTGGTGGAGTTCTTGGCACGTGGGTGCGGGGAGAAGATGATGGCGTTGCGGGTCTTCAGGGAGATCAACGATTTGAAGATCGCGGTAGCGGTCGGGTTGGTGGTCGGAACGATACCGCAGATGATACCGACCGGCTCGGCGATGATCATGGTGCCCATCTCGTCATCCTGGCTCAGGATGCCGCAGGTCTTCTCGTCTTTGTATGCGTTGTAGATGTATTCGGAGGCGAAGTGGTTCTTGATAACCTTGTCTTCGATGATCCCCATACCGGACTCTTCCACGGCCATCTGGGCCAGGGGGATACGGGCATTGCTGGCGGCCAGGGCGGCGGCACGGAAAACCTTGTCTACCTGCTCTTGCGAGAAGCTGGCGAATTCACGCTGTGCTTCTTTAACGCGGGCGACCAGTGCATCCAGTTCGGCCAAATTGGTTACTGCCATGTTTATCTCCTGATGATTTGAAAACTGTTTAGTAAGAGCTTGGCAATGCCCGGCAATTATAGTCGCCTTGTCAAGGCGAGAATCACTACAAGGGGGTATTTACATGCCTTACTAAATTGCTTTCTGAGTCGATTATAGAGCGCGGCTGACTCAGAAAAAGTTGATCTGGATCATGTGTAACAAAAGAACAAAAGAAATTTTGTTTCACAATACATGTTTTTCGGATGTTACACGAATGTAGCTTGGGGCGAAAGTGGGCTGAATGGCGCGTGAACAAGGCGCTACACACCATCTTTCAAGCAGTTAGCACGATTACGTCCCGGTGTCCTCGGGTCGGGGCCTGGGGCAGTATGGGGGCCGTATTGTGATAGAAACGGCGATCATCCAGGAGCAGATACCCACCAGCGTTTAATTCTTGTTGAAAAAATGGTTGTTCTTTTAATCCATGATAGCGCTGAAGCTTGCCGCCACTGACACCCTCATTGCCGCCGGTCAAAAAAGCCGAGCAGGGGATCGACCGTGCCTGCCTGCTGCGAAGCCAGGCACCATTGCAACTTGATGTCCGTATCAATCATTAAAAAATCCTTGTTTGCTGAGAGAAAATGTCGCACCAAAACGGCATGACCACATAAAACGCGGAGTGATTTTATCAGCGTGTTAAATGGTGACGATGTTTGTTAACAAGTAAATATGTTGAATTTTGGCTATACATTAGAGGAACTAACTGAAAAGCCACGGAAAGGGTGAGATTATTTGATTGGTGCAGGTTGAGGGCATGGTGTAAATTTACGCTCGGTTTATCGGGGTGGCCCGCGTGGCTTTGCTTACCTTCTGGATGGCGCCTATGGCAGCAATTGACGTCTCTTTATATCTGAAGTTTTTCATCGGTTTGTTCGCGATCATCAATCCGCTGGGATTGCTGCCGGTTTTTGTCAGTCTGACCGGCCATCAAACCCCGGAAGAGCGGATGAAGACCAACACCACCGCCAACATTGCGGTGATGATCATCCTGCTGGTCTCCATGTACATGGGGCAGCTGATCCTGGACGGTTTTGGTATCTCGCTGGCGTCGTTTCGCATCGCCGGCGGGTCGCTCATCACGCTGATCGCCTGGTCCATGCTGCAGGGCAAGCTGGGGGAGGTGAAGCATAACAAGCAGGAGAAAGGGGAACTGGCCACGCGGGAATCAGTCGCTGTGGTGCCGCTGGCACTGCCGCTGATGGCGGGTCCGGGTGCCATCTCTTCTTCTATTGTCAACGCCAGCCAGAGTACCTGGTCCCAGATGCTGGGCATGTCGCTGGTGGTGATGGTATTTGCCTTCTGCTCCTGGCTCATCTTCCGCGCCGCCCCCTTGTTGTTCAAGCTGATGGGCAACACCGGCATCAACGTGGTCACCCGGATCATGGGTCTCATCATGATGTCGCTCGGCATCGAGATCATGGTGGCGGGGATCAAGGGGGTCTTCCCCGGATTGATGTGATTCAGGTCTGTTTTGTCTGAGCCGGTCCTCGTGACCGGCTTTTTATTGTTTCTTTTTTGTTGGTCATTTCCTAGAATCGAGCGGATCTGTATAAAAAGCGTCCGTAACGCCATATTTAAATGCTGAATAATTGGCTGAAAGCTGTTTTTTTAACCATGAAGCCCAGCTTGGTCTGATGATATCTATTGCATTATTAGAATTGTCAGGGAATTATGCTGGCAGCGGGTATTTATCTCGTTGATGGACAAACGCATGGAATGTTCTTGTTGGAGTAGGGAAATGACTCATAAAAAAACAATGATTAACACACTGCTGATGGCTGCCCTGTTTGGTGGCGTCAACGTGGCTCAGGCTGCCGATGTCCCGGCGGGAACCAAGCTGGCTGAAGTCCAGCAACTGGTCAAAGGCAATGCCTCGGAGCCGGCTACCCTCGACCCTCATAAAACCGAAGGAACGGTTGAATCCAATATTTTGCGCGACCTGTTCGAAGGTCTCGTCTCTTCCGGTCCCAAAGGGGAAGTGCTCCCTGCCATGGCCGAGTCCTGGGAAACCAAGGACAACAAACACTTCGTATTCCACCTGCGCAAAGATGCGAAATGGTCCAATGGTGAACCGGTTACTGCCCACGATTTCGAGTTCGCCTTCAAGCGGGCCGTGGATCCCAAGACTGGCTCTCCCTACGCCTGGTACATGGAAATTCCGACCATCCTCAACGCCAGCGAAATCATTGCCGGCAAGAAGCCGTCTGACACCCTGGGCGTGAAGGCGACCGACGATTACACCTTTGAAGTACAGCTTGAAAAAGCGATTCCTTACTTCGTCAGCATGCTCTCTCACACCACCACCTACCCAGTCCCGAAGAAGGTGATCGAGAAGTTTGGTGACAAGTGGACCCAGCCGGAAAATATGGTATCCAACGGCGCCTATAAGCTCAAAGATTGGGTGGTCAACGAGCGTGTCGATATCGAGCGTAATCCCAACTACTGGAATAACAGCAAAACGGTGGTCGACACGGTGAGTTACCTGCCGATCCAGTCTACCAATGCCGAGTTGAACCGCTATCTGGCGGGCGAACTGGATCTCACCTACAACATGCCCATCGAACGCTTCAAGCAGATGAAAAAAGAGAAGCCCGATGAGGTGCAGGTGAGTGGCTATGTGGGGACCTACTACTACACCTTCAACACCAAGAAAAAACCCTATGATGATGTGCGGGTACGCACCGCGCTCACCTATGCCATCGATCGCAATGTGATAGCCGACAAGGTAATGGGCAAGGGAGAGACCCCAGGCTATGCCCTGGTGCCGGACTTCGTTGATGGTTTCAAACCTGTTGCCCCGGCCTGGTCCAAGTTGACCCAGGCGGAGCTCGATGCCAAGGCCAAGGCGCTACTGGCCGATGCCGGTTACGGTCCGGGTAATCCACTCAAGTTTGAACTGCTCTACAACACAGATGACAACCACAAGAAAGTGGCGGTCGCCGTCGCCTCCATGTGGAAAAAGCTGGGGGTAGAGGTGAGTCTGGTGAACCAGGAGTGGAAAACCTATCTGGAGACGCTCAAGCAAGGTCAGTTTGACGTGGCTCGTCGCGGTTGGATCGCCGACTACAATGAAGCCTCCTCCATGCTGGATCTGATGCAGACCACTCACGGTAACAACGATGGCAAGTACTCCAATGCTGCGTTTGACAAGTTGATGGACGAGTCACGCGATCAGGTTGATGCGGATGCGCGCAACAAGCTCTATGTCCAGGGCGAAGAGATCCTGGCCAAGGACATGCCGATTGCCCCTATCTATCAGTACGTGACCTCTCGCATGGTCAAGCCCTATGTGGGCGGCTATCCGGCCAACCCGCTGGATAACCTCTACAGCAAAGACATGTACATCATTGCTCACTGAATAACATAACAAGTCGCATAACAAGCAGGCCCGCCAGACGGCGGGCCTTTATTACAACCGCGACCCTTTGGAAGCTGTACAGGACAGGAATTGTCTATGTTGAAATTCATTTTTAAACGGCTATTGGAAGCGATCCCGACGCTGCTGGTCTTGATCACCGTCTCCTTCTTCATGATGCGTTTCGCGCCGGGCAACCCCTTCACCAGCGAACGTGCCCTGCCGCCGGAAGTGTTGGCCAATATCGAGGCCAAGTACGGCCTGGACAAGCCCATTGGCGTGCAATACCTCACCTACCTGGGCAACCTGTTACGGGGCGATCTGGGCCCCTCTTTCAAATACAAGGACTTCAGCGTCAATGATCTGGTGAGCCAGGCGTTGCCTGTTTCTGCCAAGATCGGGAGCGCGGCTTTCGTCTTTGCCGTCTTGCTGGGGGGCACTTTCGGCACCATAGCGGCCTTGAAACAAAACACCATCATCGACTATCTGCTGATGTCGTCGGCCATGGCCGGGGTGGTGATCCCGGGCTTTGTGCTGGCACCCTTGCTGGTGCTCTTCTTCAGCATCTATCTGGGCTGGTTCCCGGCCGGTGGCTGGCAGGGGGGCGGTATCCAGTTTATGGTGCTGCCGGTGTTCGGCATGATGATGTACTACATCTCCGCCATCTCGCGCATCATGCGTGGCAGCATGATCGAGACCATGAACTCCAACTTCATCCGTACCGCCCGTGCCAAGGGCTTGCCGCTGCGTCACATCATACTGAAACACGCACTGCGTCCGGCCATGCTGCCGGTGGTCTCCTATCTGGGCCCGGCCTTCGTCGGTATCATCACGGGTTCCGTGGTGATTGAGACCATCTTCGGTCTGCCGGGAATTGGTCAGTTGTTTGTCAACGGTGCCCTCAACCGTGATTACTCCATGGTGCTCGGGCTGACCATTCTGGTCGGCGCCCTCACCATCACCTTTAACGCCGTGGTCGATATTCTCTATGCCTTTATCGATCCCAAGATCCGTTACTAAGTCGGGAGTAGATCATGGTTGTCACAACTGAGAAACGCGAAGCCATAGCGGCGTTCGCACAGCAAGTGGAAGTGGTGGAAGGACGCTCCCTGTGGAAGGATGCCCGTCGCCGTTTCCTGCGTAACAAGGCCGCGCTGACCAGCCTCATCATACTGACCATTATCGGTCTGGCAGTGATAGTGGGGCCGCACCTGTCCCAATATACCTTCGACGATCCGGACTGGGGCGCGATGCAGGCGGCACCGGATATGGAAACCGGCCACTGGTTCGGTACCGACAGTCTGGGGCGTGATCTGTTCGTGCGTACCCTGCTGGGGGGCCGCATTTCGCTGATGGTCGGCATCATGGGCGCCATGGTGGCCGTGGTTATCGGCACCCTGTATGGCGCGGCTTCCGGTTTTATCGGCGGTCGGGTCGATAGTCTGATGATGCGCGTACTCGAGATCCTCAACGCCTTCCCTTTCATGTTCTTCGTGATCATGCTGGTGACCTTCTTCGGCCGCAATCTGGCACTCATCTTCATCGCCATCGGGGCGGTGAGCTGGCTCGACATGGCGCGGATCGTGCGAGGCCAGACCCTGAGTCTCAAGAGCAAGGAGTTTATCGAGGCGGCCCACGTCTGTGGCGTATCCAAGTGGAAGATCATCACCCGTCACATAGTGCCGAACGTGCTCGGTATCGTGGCCGTCTACGCCACCTTGCTGGTACCGGGCATGATCATGTTTGAATCCTTCCTGAGTTTTCTGGGCCTCGGCGTCCAGGAACCCATGACCAGCTGGGGTGCCCTGCTGGATGAAGGCTCCAAGTCGATGGAAGTGGCCATCTGGCAACTCTTGTTCCCCGCCGGTTTCATGGTGGTGACCCTGTTTTGCTTCAACTTCCTCGGGGATGGTCTGCGTGACGCCCTCGATCCGAAAGATCGTTAATCGAGCATCGGATCGACAGGAAAGCATCACGAAAGATCGATAAGGAGTTTTTATATGAAGTTACTGGATGTAAAAGATCTGCGGGTCGAGTTCAAGACCCCGGACGGCAATGTGGTGGCGGTCAACGACCTCAACTTTTCCCTGGCGGCTGGCGAGACCCTGGGGATCGTCGGCGAGTCCGGTTCCGGCAAGTCCCAGACTGCATTTGCCATCATGGGGCTGTTGGCCAAGAACGGCATCATCACGGGGTCGGCCAAGTTTCAGGGCGACGAAATCCTCAACCTGCCGGAACACAAGCTCAACAAGATCCGCTCCGAGAAGATCGCCATGATCTTCCAGGATCCCATGACCTCTCTTAATCCCTACATGAAGGTGAAGGATCAGCTGATGGAAGTGCTGATGCTGCACAAGGGTGTGAGCAAGGCCGCAGCGTTCGAAGAGTCGGTACGCATGCTGGATGCGGTGAAGATCCCCGAGTCGCGCAAGCGGATGAACATGTACCCCCACGAGTTCTCTGGCGGTATGCGTCAACGGGTGATGATTGCCATGGCCCTCTTGTGCCGGCCACAGCTGCTCATCGCCGATGAACCGACCACGGCGCTGGACGTGACGGTGCAGGCCCAGATCATGACGTTGATGAACGAGCTAAAGCGCGAGTTCAACACCGCCATCATCATGATCACCCACGACTTGGGCGTGGTGGCGGGCATCTGTGACAAGGTGCTGGTGATGTACGCCGGTCGTACCATGGAGTACGGCCGGGTGAAGGACATCTTCTATCGCCCGAGCCATCCCTATACCGAAGGTTTGCTGCGCGCAATTCCCCGCCTCGACACCGAAGGGGAAGAGCTGCCTACCATTCCGGGCAATCCGCCCAACCTGCTGCGTCTGCCCACCGGCTGCCCCTTCCAGGAGCGCTGCCACCGTGTCAGCGGGATTTGCGGCCAGCAGTCACCGATCCTGACCCCGTTCAACGACGGCCGCGAACGGGCCTGCCATTGGGTATCGGATGCCATGATCAAGGGGGCGAATTAAATGGGTACTGACAAGAAACTGCTGCTGGAAGTGTCTGACCTCAAGGTCCACTTTAGCATCAAGAGTGACAGAGCCTGGCCCTGGGCCAAGCCCTCGGCGTTGAAGGCGGTAGATGGGGTGACTCTGCGCCTGTACGAGGGGGAGACCCTGGGTGTGGTGGGCGAGTCCGGCTGTGGCAAGTCCACCTTCGCCCGTGCCCTGATAGGCCTGGTACCGGCCACCGACGGCAAGGTGGTGTGGCTGGGCAACGATTTGACCAAGCTAGATCAGAAGGCACTGCGGGAGAAACGCAAGGAGATCCAGATGATCTTCCAGGATCCGCTGGCCTCCCTGAATCCGCGCATGACCATAGGCGACATCATCGCCGAGCCGCTCATCACCTTCTATCCCAACCTCTCCAAAGAGCAGGTGAAGGAGAAGGTGCGCACCATGATGACCAAGGTGGGCCTCTTGCCCAACCTGGTCAATCGCTATCCGCACGAGTTCTCCGGCGGCCAGTGCCAGCGGATCGGGATTGCCCGGGCACTGATCCTGGAACCCAAGATGATCATCTGTGACGAGCCGGTCTCTGCGCTGGATGTCTCCATCCAGGCCCAGGTGGTGAACCTGCTCAAGGCTATCCAGAAGGAGATGGGCTTGTCGCTCATCTTCATCGCTCACGACTTGTCGGTGGTCAAACACATCTCGGATCGGGTGCTGGTGATGTATCTGGGCAATGCGGTGGAGCTCGGCACTCGCAAGGAGATCTTCGCAAACCCCTTGCACCCCTATACCAAGGCCCTGATGTCGGCCGTGCCCATTCCGGATCCGGATCTGGAGCGCAGCAAGGTCATCCAGATCCTGGAGGGGGACTTGCCATCTCCCATGAACCCGCCGTCCGGCTGCGTGTTTCGCACCCGCTGCCCGGTGGCTGGCCCCGAGTGTGCCAAGACCCGCCCCATGCTTGAGGGAAACTTCGACCATGCGGTCTCCTGCCTCAAGGCTGATCCGCTTTGATGGTGGTTTGTTGAACGTGTTTTCGGGGCTCCCAGATGGAGCCCCGATTAACTTGGGTAATAGGGAAGATCTCCCTTGGCGTTCTCTTTGGCCACTGTTACTCTTTGCCTAACAAGGGGAGTAACTTCTCGCTGGTTTGTCGTCATTACGGTGCACCCATATCCTGCAGTGCACCCGGCAGCCGGGCAGTCGATGAAAATGGGCTATAAGTGAGACCTTGCCGAGAGGCAAGGCGTATCTGCTCCAAACGCAAGCCCACGCCTCTCGGACGTGGGTTTTGTCATTTTTGGGAGGGATAAAAATGGGTGAATGGTGGATGTGGACCGGTTTTTTCAGCATAGTGCTGGTCCTGTTATGGATTGACATACGCTTTGTCGGTGGTGGCAGGTCACACAAGGTGTCTCTCAAAGAGGCGGGGATCTGGTCTCTCATCTGGATCAGCGTGGCCCTGCTCTTCAACCTGGCCATCTGGTTTTGGCTGGATCACAGTGCTGGCCGTGACATTGCCAACCAGAAGGGATTGGAGTTCCTCACCGGCTACCTCATCGAGAAAGCGTTGGCGGTGGATAACGTCTTCGTCTGGCTGATGCTGTTTAGCTATTTTGCCATTCCGGCCGAGCTGCAGCGCCGGGTGCTGCTGTACGGGGTGTTGGGCGCCATCGTGATGCGGGCCGGCATGGTGTTCGCGGGCAGCTGGCTCATCGAGCAGTTCCACTGGATCCTCTATCTGTTCGGCGCCTTCTTGCTGCTGACCGGTGCCAAGATGCTGTGGGCGGCCGACAAGGAGCCAGATCTGGCCAACAACCCGCTGCTGGGCTGGATGCGCCGCCGCTTCAAGGTGACCGAGACGCTGGAGGGGGAGAACTTCTTCGTCTGGCGTGACGGTGTGCGTTATGCCACGCCGCTGCTGCTCATTCTGGTGCTGGTGGAGGTGAGCGATCTCATCTTCGCGGTGGACAGTATCCCGGCCATCTTCGCGGTGACCACGGATCCCTTCATCGTGCTGACCTCCAACATCTTTGCCATCATGGGTCTGCGCGCCATGTACTTCCTGCTGGCTGGTGTGGCTGATCGCTTTGCCCTGCTCAAGTACGGTCTGGCGCTGATCCTGATGTTTATCGGGGTCAAGATGCTGTTGCTGGATATCTTCAAGATCCCGACCGGCATAGCACTCGGTGTCGTCGCGCTGATCCTGCTGGCGTCCATGGGGCTAAGTCTCTTTGTGACCCGTAAAAAGAAAAAGGTGGCTTGAAGGCGCTGAACATCATCTCGGGGGGGACAGTTCCAGATCCCCCTGAATGACATAGCACTCGGTGTCGTCGCGCTGATCCTGTTGGTGTCCATGGGGCTAAGACTCTTTGTGACCCGTAAAAAGAAAAAGGTGGCTTGAAGTTTAATGCAAGTCAGTTAAGAGAATGTGAGTCCAGCCCGCGAGGTATAAGGGCCAAAGAGTGAGGGAGGCATGATGCCTCCCTCTTTTTATTGGATGCCAGTCAGGGCAAAGGTGTCAGCCACATTGACGCGTTAACCCTGGTACAGCTCCTGTTATTCAACCTTTCTAATATTCAGTCACAAAAGTGTTTAAGTGACGGGTGTTACGTATCCGCGGGCCGTTTTTGTATCTTGCTGGCGGGACAGATCACACCTTGGCGGTATCCACCTCACCCAGCGGCTCGGTTTCACCCAGGCTGTCTTCGGTCTTGGCCACTACGCTGGCGGCGATGGCATTGCCCAGCACGTTGGTGGCGGAGCGACCCATGTCGAGGAAGTGATCTATGCCGAGCAGCAAGAGGATGCCAGCTTCCGGAATATGGAACTGGTTCAGGGTGGCGGCTATGACCACCAGAGAGGCGCGCGGCACGCCGGCCATCCCCTTGGAGGTGACCATCAACAACAGCAGCATGGTGATCTGTTGAGCCAGGGAGAGCTCTATGCCATAGGCCTGGGCGATGAACATGACCGCGAAGGTGCAGTACATCATGGAGCCGTCCAGGTTGAAGGAGTAACCCATGGGCAGCACGAAGCTGGCGATGCGCTTGTCACAGCCGAACTTCTCCAGCCGATCCAGGGTCTTGGGATAGGCGGCCTCGGAGCTGGCGGTGGAGAAGGCCAGCAGGATGGGCTCGCGGATCATGGCCAGCAGGGTCAGCACGCGGCGGCGAATGAACAGGCTGCCCATGGCGATGAGCAGCAGCCAGAGGCAGGCCAGGGCCAGATAGAACTGGGCCATAAAAGTGCCGTAGGTGGCGAGTATGCCGAGCCCTTCCTTGGCAACCATGGCGGCGATGGCACCGAACACGGCGAACGGCGCGAAGTTCATCACGTAGCCTGTCACCTTCAGCATGATCTCGGCGGCGCTGGCCATCAGCTTGACCACGGGTTTGGCGGCATCGCCCAGAGCGGCGGCGGCCAGCCCGAAGAAGAGGGAGAACACCACTATCTGCAGGATCTCGTTGGTGGCCATGGCCTCCACCACGCTTTTCGGGATGGCGTGGGTGACGAAGTCCTTGAGGGAGATGGCACCGGCGACCACGCCGGAACTGGCAGTATCATCCGGCAGGGAGAGGGAGAGCCCCACACCCGGTTGCATCAGGGTGACCATCACCAGACCCAGGGTCAGGGAGAGCAAGGAGGCCAGCATGAACCAGCCCAGGGTCTTGGCTCCGATGCGGCCCACGGTACGGGTATCACCCATCTTGGCGATACCGACGACCAGGGTGGTGAAGACAAGGGGAGCAATGATCATCTTGATCAGTCGCAGGAAGATATCGGTCAGTATGGTGATGTCACTGGCAAAGCCAGCAGCCTGATCCGGGGCAAACATGCGATAGCCCTGACCAGTCAGGATGCCAACCAGCATTGCGATGAGGATGGCAACCGTCAATTTATTCATTTTCATGGGGGGGTCCCAGTTTTGATAAGTGCAACGCGTTGAGGGTGGCAGGGGGGCCACTTCAAGTCCGTTTTTGTGATCCGGGCAGTAGATCCCTGACAGCCGGTGTGCTTGCAGCATGCCTAATCCGGGGGGGTAAATCCAGAGTCTTGTAGCAGAATTTTATGTTGCCATTAGTTGTATGTGATATGGATCTTGCATTTCATCAATATTAATCACTGTTTATTTTGATGTTGGCGAGATAACTGGCTTGCATGTCCTGTTCGTTTAATGAGCGATGAGACAGGGTGAAGATCAGCAGGGCCGAGGTTGTGTGCTGTACCTGCATCTGCGCCAGAAAGGGGTCCGGCTCGTCCGTATCAAAGCCGAATACTGGATGTGAGGGGGTGACCCTGACCGCATCCCGCGACAGGGTCAGCTCGTTCACCTCCACCCACTCGTAACCCTGGCTCAGTGCCATCTCACCCGCCCGTTTGAGCACATACTTGCGGGCCGTCTCCCGATCGATCAGATCGTTACCGACAAACTCCAGCTGCCACTTGTCGGGGCCAAGTTGTGTCTGGGAGAAGCCGGTCTGGCCGTTCCAGAATGATTTTTCGCTGTGATAAGGGGTGGCACAGCCGAGCAGCAGGGCGCTCAGCAGGCAGGCCAGCACCAGATCAGGCAGGCTTGCAGCGCTGGCAAACCGTCGTGCATGGCGACGGGAGCAGAAGGAGAGGGGGAGCAGACGTTGCATCATGAGGGCCGTTTGGCGAAACACCTCACCACTACAGCACAAACCGATCCGTGAGACAATCGCCGGTCGGGTCACCGTGGGGATACTGGGGATAAAAGAAAAGGCCTTGTCGTTTGACAAGGCCTTTACCGGGGAATTTGGTCGGTGTGAGAGGATTCGAACCTCCGACCCTCTACACCCCATGCAGATGCGCTACCTGGCTGCGCTACACACCGACGGAGTCAGCTCGGCTGACGGGGGCTGAGTTTATGGAGATGCCCCGACCCTGTCAACAGGGGAAATCCCACTCCGAGACCGTTTGCCTGCTTTACGAGCAATTGGCGTTCAAAGTACCGCCATGGCGGCGACATTCGGCCATTGAGGGCCCATGTCAGGGGCCTTTTGCTACGCAGGTTTCAACCCACCATGAAAGCGGCCGCCCCGGAGGCGGCCGTTTGCATCAGTGATGAAGGGATCAGCGGTTGAAGGTCAGCCGCTTGCCCAGCACCTGATCGGTGACCTGACCGTTTTGCCAGGCGATCTGGCCATTGACCAGGGTCATCTCCACCGTACTGTGGAAGCGGTAACCGTTGAAGGGGGACCAGCCACACAGGTAGAGCAGGTTGCTGTCGTTGACCACATAGGGCTTGCCCAGATCCAGCAGCACCAAGTCTGCGAAGTAGCCCTCACGAATGTAGCCGCGATCCTGCACCTGGAAGCGCTCGGCTACCGCGTGGGATGTCTTCTTGACGATAGTCTCCAGTGAAAACACGCCGTTGTGGTAGAGCTCCAGCAGCGCCAGCATGGAGTGCTGCACCAGAGGGATGCCGGACGGCGCCTTGAAGTAGCTGTTCTGCTTCTCCTCCCAGGTGTGGGGGGCATGGTCGGTGGCAATAATGTCCAGCACGTCGTTGCGCACCGCATCCAGCAGGGCGTGCTGGTCGGCGGCTGTCTTGACCGCCGGGTTGCACTTGATCTGGCTGCCCAGGGTGTCGTAATCCGCCTCGTTGAAGAACAGGTGGTGGACGCACACCTCGGCGGTGATGCTCTTGTCTTTGAGTTCGCTAAGGTCATGGCTGGCGGTAAACAGCGACAGCTCTTTGGCGGAGGTGAGGTGCAGCACGTGCAGCTTGGCCCCGTACTTTTTCGCCAGACCCACCGCCATGCTGGAGGACTTGTAGCAGGCCTCGTCATTGCGAATGCGACCGTGCTCGCGCATCGGCACATCCTCGCCCCACTTGGCGCGGGCCTCGTCTTCCAGCACCTTGATGGAAGGGGTGTCCTCGCAGTGAGTGACTATCATCACCGGGCTCTCGCGGAAAATCGCCGCCAGTGTCTCCTGGTTGTCCACCAGCATGTTGCCGGTCGAGGAGCCCATGAACACCTTGACCCCGCAGGATTGCTTGGGATCGAGGCGCTTTATCTCGTCGAGGTTGTCGTTGGTGGCGCCGAGATAGAAGCTGTAGTTGGCGGCGGAGGCGTTGGCGGCTATCTGGTATTTGGCTTCGAGGGCATCGAGGGTAGTGGTCTGGGGATTGACGTTGGGCATCTCCATGAAGCTGGTGGTGCCCCCTGCCACGGCGGCCCGGGATTCACTGGCGATGGTCCCCTTGTGGGTCAGGCCTGGCTCACGGAAATGGACCTGATCATCGATCATCCCGGGGATGAGGTGGCGACCGGTTGCATCTATCACCACGGCATCGGGCGCCTCTATGTGAGGGGCGATCCGGGCGATCCGTTCCCCTTCAATCAATACATCCGAGGCATAGATGCGGCCTTCATTGACCAGGGTGGCATTCTTGATAAGCAATTTGTTCATGGGGGAGTCCGGTTCCTTTGTCAGTGATCGCGGGTCATAATATCGCAAACTGCACTTTCTCTGTAGCAAGGCCTGACTGATGAAGTTATTTGTAAGAGATTTGACCGTGATCGATTCCAGCTACCTGTGTGAACGCCGTGGCATGGTAGGGGAGAGCTGGCTGGTGGATGTCGAGATGAGCGGCGAGCTCAACGAGATGAGCATGCTGCTTGACTTTGGTCGGGTGAAAAAACTGATCAAGTCGATCATCGATGAAGAGGTGGATCACAAGCTGCTGGTACCGGCCGAATGCGCCCTGGTCCATGTGGCCCATCTGGAGGGGGAGGAGAGCACGGTCGATCTGCTGCGCCCTGGCCGCTCTATTCACTTGCGCTGCCCCACTCAGGGGTTTGCCTTCATTCCGGCCCCCCAGATAGACAAGGAGTCCGTCACTCGCTATCTGCTGGCGGTGCTGGCCCAGCGGCTGCCCGGCAACATCAAGGACTTGGCGCTGACCCTGCGCCAGGAGCAGATTGATGGCGCCTTCTACCACTACAGCCACGGCCTGAAAAAGCACGATGGCAACTGCCAGCGCATCGCCCACGGCCATCGTTCTCCCATCGAGATCCATGTAGACGGTGAGCGCGATGGTGAGCTGGAGCTGAACTGGGCCGAGCGCTGGGCCGATATCTACCTTGGCACCGATGAAGACAAGGTGGCTCTTGGCGAACTGAGCCTGAGCGAGCTGGCCAAAAGCATCCTGAATGATGCGGCCAACACGCAGCCGGGTGAGCACTACCTCGGCTTCAAGTACGTGGCCCCTCAGGGATTGTTCCAGCTTGCCATGCCGGCGGGGGAGGTGGAGATGATCGACACCGATACCACCATAGAGCTGCTGGCATGCTACATAGCCCGGGAGGTGAAGAAGGCGGTGGGCGACAAGTTCGTGAAAATCGTGGCGTATGAAGGGGTGGGCAAGGGCGCCATCGCCTACGCCTGATCCCGCGTTCGTTGTCAGAATAACCAAGGCCCCGCATCTGCGGGGCCTTGTCGTTTCAGGGCAATGGAAAAACAGACTGCCTTATCAGGCGCTGAGTCGGAAGTGTTTGACCAGGCTCTCCTGCTGCTCGGCCAGGGAGTCGAGCTGCTGGCTGGTCTCGGCCACCCGCTCGATCCCCTGATAGTTGAGATCCGAGATATCCGAGATGCGGTTGAGGTTGGTGGCGATGTCGGCGCTGGTGGCCTGCTGCTGCTCGGCGGCGGAGGCGATCTGGCTCGACATGTCACTGATCAGCACCACTATCCCCTGCACCTCCTCCATGGCGTTGTTAGCGTGGGAGCTCTGGCTCACGCAGCTGTCCATCTCGCGGGAGCACTCCTGCATGACGGTGACCGCCTTGGCGACCCCCTGCTGCAGGTTTTCGATCATGGTCTGGATCTCGCTGGTGGACTGGGCGGTGCGTCCCGCCAGGCTGCGCACCTCGTCGGCCACCACCGCAAAGCCGCGGCCCTGCTCGCCGGCCCGGGCCGCCTCGATGGCGGCGTTTAGCGCCAGCAGGTTGGTCTGTTCGGCGACGCCGCGAATGACGTCGAGTATGTTGCCGATCTGGTTGCTCATGGCGCTCACATCGCCGATCACCTTGCCGGTCTGCTGCAACTTGCCAGCCAGCTGATGGGTGGTGGTGATGTTGCCGGCCATCACCTTACGACCTGTCTCTGAGGCTTTCTCCACGTCCTGCACCCGCTCCAGGGTCTGGTTGGCTGCCTGGGCCACTTCACGTACCGAGGCTTCCATCTGGGTCATGGCGGCAGCGACCGAGGCTGTTTCCTGGCGCTGTTTCTCCAGATCCACCCGCACCGATTCGGTGGTGTGGCGGTTGTCGTGGGCGGTGGCGTTGAGCTGGGTCGAGGCCTGGGAGAGCTGGGTCAGCACGTTCCCCATCTGCTGGATCAGCAGGTTGATCTGGCTGCCGAGCTGGCCAAACTCGTTCTTGCTGCGAAAACCGATGCGCTGGGTCATGTCGCCCTGGGTCACCTCGGTCAGCACCCGTAGCAGCTCCTTGAGCGGGCGGCGAATGGCCTTGCCCAGGGTGTAGGCCACCAGAATGGCCACCAGGATAGCGATGGCGATGCTGATCCCCTGGGTGAGTGTGCTCTGGGCCTGCACCTTGCCGGAGGCGCGTATGTTGTTGTTCATCAGCTGCTGGCTCTGGTCGGTGATCCCCTCCAGCTTGCGCTGGATGCTGACGATGAGTTTGCTGGCCTGCTTGCTCTGCTCGCGCATCCGCTCTTGCTGCTGCATCAGCGCCAGGTACTGGGAGAGCACCCCTTCGCTGGCGGTGGTATCGCGCACGAAGCCGTGCACGTAGTGGCCCATGTCATTGTCGAAGTTCTTGAGCTCTCCCTGCAGATCCTGGATGGTGCTGTTGAAGCCTTCTATCTGCATTTTGTTGCGTTTGAGCGCCCCCGCGATGGGGGCGGGTATGGTCTGGTTGAGCGCATCCATGGTGGAGAGTTCGATGGCGGAGAGTTTGGTGGTCAGGGTCTCGGACAGCATCTTGATGAAGTTGTCGTCTATGGTGACCATCATGTCCCCCAGGCTCTTCTTGAACTGGGGCAGACTGACCTGGAACTGCCCCTTGGCCTGGTTCACTTTGTGCAAGCGAATGAGCAAGGCCTGATGTTCGGCAGGCAGGGTGCCGGTCAGTTGCAGATAGTCGCTGACCAGCGTGCTCAGTGCCGCCATCTCGCCTTGCAGTTCAGGGTGAGCCGCCGCCTGCCGACTGAGGGTGGCGAGCGTCTTGTCGACCTGGGCCTTGGCCTGTTGTAGCGCGGCCACCTCGGCCTTGATCTGCTTGGGATCCTGCTCGGTCAGCACGTCGGTGAGCCACTTGTTGGCGCTGAGCAAACTGATCTGGGTCTGACTGCTGGCGATCACCAGCGGCATGGATTGCCGGGTGACCTGATCGAGCGCCTGATTGAGCTCGCGCTGGCTGCGAAAGGTGAGTACCGAGGAGGCCGCCATCACGGCCACCAGAATGGCAAAGCCTAAATAGACCCTCTGCAAGATGGAGAGGTCTGACATTGTTTGTTTCATTATTGTCCCGCTTTATATGCAAAAGTCCCTTGCCTGAATACCCCGTCCATTTGATACCCTGCTACCACCCTGGGCGAGCGACGCCATCTGACGTCTTCCGGCTATCGGTATTTTTAACAATAACTGAAGAAAATGGGACAACGGCTGTGTCAAATGTTGGCTTGTGTCACACTTGACACCCCTTGATGACCACCTCGGGAGCAACTTGAGGTGGGTGTTGAATTTTCTTTTTCATATAAAGGAGTTATCCATGGCGCAAGAAACCATTTTCAGCAAAATCATCCGTAAAGAGATCCCCGCCGACATCCTTTATCAAGACGAGCTGGTGACCGCATTCCGGGACATCCAGCCCAAGGCAAAGACCCATATCCTGATCATTCCCAACGTATTGATCCCCACGGTCAACGACGTGGAAGCCGAAC
Source organism: Aeromonas sp. 1HA1 (assembly GCF_029237385.1). Taxonomy (NCBI): domain Bacteria; kingdom Pseudomonadati; phylum Pseudomonadota; class Gammaproteobacteria; order Aeromonadales; family Aeromonadaceae; genus Aeromonas; species Aeromonas sp. 1HA1. Next base: position 24,013 of record NZ_JAACGC010000019.1, on the reverse strand, counting down.
ATGAGCTGGCCCTTGGTCGCATGTTCACGGTGGCGCGCAAGCTGGCAAGCGAGGCCGGGATTGCCGAGGATGGCTATCGCCTCATCATGAACTGCAATCGCCACGGCGGGCAGGAGGTCTACCACATCCACATGCATCTGCTGGGGGGTCAATCCCTGGGGCCGCTGCTTAGCCTGTGATGCTTCGGTTTCCCCGTCTGGCCGCTCTTCTGCTGGTCAGTGCCCTGCTGGGGGGCTGCGCCTCCCACTGGCAGGACATATTCGTCTCCTATTCCGATCAGATGGCGCCGCTGCGCAACCAGCTGCTGCTGGGACACGCCGCCGAGGCGTTGCCAGCGGTGCGCGAATCCACTCAAGGGGACGACAGCTATGTGCTGGACCGGCTCGAGCAGGGCCGCATCGCCTGGCTGGCCGGCCAGGATACGGGCAGCAAGCAGGCGTTCACCGCCGCCGACAGCCGCCTTGAGTGGGAAGACAATCAGGCCCAATACCGGCTGAGCCAGGGGTTGGGTCAGGCGGGTAGCCTGCTTACTAACGATCAGAGCATGGCTTACCTGACGCCGGATTATGAGCGCACCATGCTGCATCACTATCTGGCGCTCAATTACCTGCAACGGGGAGATGCCGACGGCGCCCTGGTGGAGGTACGCCGTGCCAATCAGGTGCAGGAGCGGGCCCTCAAGGCACGGGCGGGGGAGCTGAACAAGGCCAGAGAGAAGGGGGCTGAAGCCACTACAGAGCGCGAGATGCGCCAGATGATGTCGCGCGGGGCTCCGGATCTTGACCGGCTGATTGGCCAGGTGAAAAACGGCTTTCAGAACGCCTATACCTTCTATTTCTCTGGCGTGCTGTATGAGGCTGCCGGGGATCTTAACGATGCCTGGGTCGACTATCAGCGTGGCTACCAGATAGCGCCGGACAACCAGAGCCTGCAGGATGCCTTGCTGCGCCTCGCCCGTTTACGGGGCTCCGCGGACGAGATCCGCGAGACCGAGAAGAAAGTGGGTCGCAAGGCGCCGCCGCTTGCCAAGGATCAGGGGCAGCTGGTGGTGCTGTTTGAAGATGGCTTGATCCCGGCGCGGCGCGAACTGTTCCTGCCGCTGCCCATCGCTACCTCTCGCGGTGATTTTCGCACCTTTACCGTTGCCATCCCCTATTACGACAATAGAGCCAGCCAGACAGGTCCCCTTGTCGTCTCGGTTGGCAAGCGAATCGAGCAGACCAGCGAGCTGGTCAGGCTTGAAGCGCTGGCCGCCAAGGATCTGCAGGAGCGGTTGCCGGGCATGCTGACCCGTCAGGCGCTGCGGCTGGTGGCCAAGGAGCAGCTGAGGCACACCGCCGCCAAAGAGGGGGGCGATGTGGGCAATATTCTGGTCGGCATCTTCAATATCCTCTCGGAGCGGGCCGATACCCGCAGCTGGCTGACGTTGCCGGCCCTGGCGTCCAGTTGGCAGGGCATGCTGCCGGCTGGCGAGGTGCAGCTCACCCTGGGGGCGGGCGGCGCCCAGCGCCAGGTGCCACTCACCATCCACAAGGGACACACCACCCTGGTCTGGGTACAGCGCCTCGGGGCTGGCTTGACCACCCGCGTTATGCCGTTATAAGGATGGCGTGACAGATACGATAAACCGGCGTGACCTGTGGCCTGCCGGTGAAGGAGATCAAGATGAAAGCATACGGTTTGGCCCTGGCGATGCTGCTGACCGGCTGCGCCACCAATACGTCCGGCGTGGCGCTCTATGGCGCGGCGGGGGCGGCACCCGTGCAGGAACAGCATCAGAACGTCAATGTGACCCTGACCGAACTGAGCCGGCGCGAGCAAAATGGCCTGCTGCAGGTCAATGTGGCTGCGGCCAGTACCCAGCGTGGCGATAACAGGCTGCAATACCTCTTCTATTGGTATGATGAGGCGGGGCAGGAGGTAGCCAGCGATGGTCGCGGCTGGACCCCTATTCAGCTCCACGGCTATCAGAGCCGCACCCTCTCAGCCCTGGCGCCGAGCCCGGCCGCCCGGGGATACCGGATTTATGTACGCGAAGTGATTGAGGAATCCTACTGATGAAAATGAATCATGCCCTGCTGATATTGACTGGCGCCCTGCTGCTCGGCGGCTGTTCCAGCACCACTGTCAGCTATGGCGACCCGACCGAAACCGAGACGGTGACAGTGGACTACGGTTCATCGGATCTGCAGGCCATCGCTGACAAGATGGCGGACTCCATGCTCGCCTCGCCGGCCACCAGCGAGATCACCGCCGGCGGTCGTCCGGTGATGTTTATGGACTCCATCCGCAACAAGACCTCGGAGCACATAGATACCGAGGCCATCACCGACACCATCCGCACCAAGTTGTTGCGGTCTGGCAAGTTCCGTTTCGTCGACATGAGCAAGGTGGCGTCGGTCAAGCAGCAGCTTGAGTACCAGCAGGGCAGCGGCATGGTGGATCCCGCCGCCATGGTGCGTCTGGGCAAGCAGACCGGGGCCCGTTACATGATCTATGGCAACCTCGCCAGCATCGTCAAGGACAACGGCAAGGTGAAGAATGTCTACTACCAGATGACCATGAACCTGATGGATCTGCAAAACGGCGAGCTGCTGTGGGCCGATCAGAAGGAGATCCGCAAACAGGCGAAGAAATCCACCTTTGGCTGGTGATCTGGCGGCGCTCGCGCTACTGGCCAGCCTGCCGGCCCCCTGGTGTTCGGGGCGGCTGGAAGCGCTGGCCAGCGGCCTGACCAACTGCAACTATCGACTGCGCCTCCCCTCGGGGCGCAGCCTTTTTTTGCGGCTCGGTCATCCGGATCCGACGCGGCTCGGCATCGACAGGGCGACCGAGTGGCAGCTCTATCGGGGGGCCATCGGTCAGGGGCTGGCGTTGCCCTGCCATCACAGCGACCCCGCCAGCGGTCTGATGTTGCTGGATTGGTGCGATGAACCCAACTGGGCCGAGGCGCCCCCGCCATCCGCCGAGCAGCCCCGTCTGCTGGCCGAGGTGCTGGTGCGACTGCACCGGCTGCCGGTGCCCGCCGTGGTGATGGCGGTGCGGGCTCATGCCGCCGGTTATCGCGGCCGCCTGGCCCGGATCCCTGAATGGTTGCCTGCGCTGGAGCGGGGATTGATCGCCAGCTGTGAGCCGGCCGATTGCTGGCTCCCTTGCCATCATGATCTCAATCCGGCTAATTTGTTGGGGTCGCGCCCCTGGGTCATCGACTGGGAGTATGGCGCCGCCGGCCATCCCGGTTTCGAGGTCGCCAGCATACAGCGCACCCACGGATGGAACGACGACCAGCGAGAGGCGCTGGAACAGCGCTATCTTGAACGGGCAGGGGGGGCGCTGGGAGCAAAGGGCTTTCAGAGTCAGGCCTTCTTGCCCTGGGTCGACTACATAGGGCTGCTGTGGGCGCTGCTGATGGCCGAGCAAGCCCCCGGGCCCGATTATCAGGCGTTGATCGACAGCAATCGTCAACGGCTGGAGTAGTGCCGGTGGCGGGGTTGTCAGGGGCGGCTCGACACGCATCGCCCACGTTTCAGTGGCTGGCCCTGACAGGATCAGATCGAGATGAATCATTAACTCGTCAACCGTTGGAGTAGTGCATGGTGACCTCCTTTTCCTGGCGTCAGCCCCGCAGCTGGAGTCTGTTGTTGCTCTGCCTGCTGTTGCTGGGCTGTTCCACCCGGGTGGTCTATTACTGGCTGGACGTGGCCATCGTCTGGCAGCTGGATGACTACTTCTCGCTGGATCGCAGCCAGAAGCGGCTGCTGGGCAACGAGGTCAAGGGGCTGATGGCCTGGCACCGTCAGTATGAGGTGCCCCGTTACGCCGATGATCTGGACGCGCTGGCCAAGGCGGTGGTGAGCCCCATGAGCCCGGCCCAGGTCTCTCTTCATCTGGAGGCGGCCCAGCAGAGCCTGACTCGCACCCTGGAGAACACGGTTCCCCGCGCCGTCCGGCTGGCCCGTACCCTGACCGAGGAGCAGGTGGCCCTGTTCATGAAGGAGAGGCTCAGCCGGCAGACCGAGCGGGAGCAGGATTTTGCCCGCCAGCCCAAGGCCGAGCGGCTCAGGGAGTTCACCGACAGGATGAACAAGCGGCTGGTGTTCTGGATTGGGGAGGTGAAGCCGGCCCAGGCGCCGCTGGTGGCACAGTGGGTGGCGTGGCAGTACGAGTTGCAGGCCCCCTGGCTGGAGTTCCAGAGCGCCTGGACCAAGGAGCTGGACAGGCTGATGCAGCAGCGCCAGAGCCCGGACTTCGGCGCCCAGCTCACCGCCCTGTTGCAGCAGGGGGATGGACTCATGGATGGCCGTTTCACCGGCTACACGGATCAGTCCCGCCAGCGCACCGTCAACTGGCTGAGCGCCCTGAGCCAGTCGCTGGACATCTCCCAGCGCGCCCATCTCTACACCCTGCTCAAGGGCTATGCCCGCGATTTCAGGCAGATGTCGCAGGGGTGAGTCTTGTTTTCGGCAGGGCGCCGCGCGAGGTTTGATGGCCCTGCCGCCCTTGTCCTTGTTGGGCGCCTGTGGTAGTTTGCCCCTTCTATTATTCGGGAATTAACTTTTTGAGCCTGTTGGACAAAGTGAAACTGGCGTTGATGACACTGCTCATCTCGCTCACTCTGTTGCTCTCTACCGTCTCGGTGGAGGGGCTCAAGGCATCCGCGCCTCAGGCCGCTTCCCAGCATGGCCAGCTGATGAGTGATGTCGGCACAGGCGATCAGCCCGATACCGCGCGGGTGATCCACAGCGCCAGCGACAGCGACGACGGTGTCGTCAAGTTTGTCGGCTCCTACCAGAATCATCTGCTGCGGCTCGAACACTCCCTGCGCAGTGATCACCAGCCCGGCAGCGTCGTCTACGAGCTGATCATGAGCTGGTCGCAGCAGGCTATCCTGCTGCTGCTCTGTGGCCTGCTGCTCTACGCGGCCCTCTTCTACCCCACAAACAGCTTCCGCGACTGCTTTGCCACCATTCACCGGCACAGGTTGCAACGCCAACACCTGCAATACCGCTTCTCCCAGAGTTACCTCGCCTGATCCCGATGGGGTCCGGCCTTGCTGCACTGCCTCATCGTCTCCTGTAAAGCCTGCTCACCGTGCGTGAACGGGCCCTGATCTCATTTGTGTTTTCTTGCGTACCGCCCCCGCCATGGGTGGCGAGCGCGCCGCCTTCTACTGACAGAGGCTTTTGCCATGAGCAAAAAGAGTCGTACCACCCTGAATCGCATGAGCATGTGGCAGTATGCCCTGCTGCTGCTCATGCTGGTTACCTTTGCGTTTTACTCCCTGCCCACCTTCTTTGGTGAGCAGCCTTCCCTCGGCCTGCACGGCCAGACCAGCCTGACCGAGGCGCAGCGCACCCTGCTGGCCGACAACCGGATAGTGCCGGTCAAACAGGTGCAACAGAAAGAGCGGGTCGAGCTGGTGTTCAACAGCCAGTCCGAACAGCAAAGGGCCAAGCAGCTGCTGGAGCAGCAGGGCTATGACAGCGCGGCCCTGACTCTGGAGTTCTACTCCAATGCCCCGACCTGGATCAGCCAGCTCGGCGCTTCCCCCATCAAGCTCGGGCTGGACTTGCGCGGCGGCTCCCAGCTGCTGATCGGGGTCGATCTCAGCTTCGTGGTGGACAACCAGACCAGAAACCTGGTGGACATGCTGCGCACCCAGTTTCGCGAGGCGCGCCTGCGGGGCGCCAACGTGGCCCGGGTGAGCGAAGGGGAGGTGAGAGTCACACTGCCCGAGGTGGCCGATCAGGCACCCTGGCTCAACATCATCAAGGATTCCGCCGGCACCCGACAGGATCAGTGGATCCTCAGTCGCAGCGGCAATGAGCTGCGACTGGTGATGAGCGAGACCGAGCGCGCCCTGCTGGCCAACAACGCCGTGACCCAGAACCTGTCGATCCTGAAAAAACGGATCAACGAGCTTGGCATCGTCGAGGCCTCGGTCCAGCGTCAGGGCCAGGATGGCATCCGCATCGAGCTGCCAGGGGTGCACAATCCCAAGCAAGCCAAGGAAGTGATAGGAGCCACTGCGTCGCTGGCCTTCTACGAGGCCCAGGCCGACAGCCGCTTTTTCATGGCGGATCGCAGCGGTCAGGCGGTCGGTCTGGCCCGCAAGCCGGTGCTGACTGGTGAGCACATCGTCGATGCGCGCGCCAATATGGGCGAGATGGGCCAACCCCAGGTCAATATCGTGCTCGACAGCCTGGGTGGCAGCAAGATGAACCAGTTCAGCCGCCAGCACGTGGGCAAACCGATGGCCACCGTCTTCACCGAATACAAGACCAACGCCCAGGGCCAGCTGCGTGCCCAGAGCGAGGTGATCAACGTCGCCACCATCCAGACCGCCCTTGGCAACCAGTTCCGCATCACAGGCATTGGCAGTTTGCCTGAGGCGCAAGAGCTGGCCATGCTGCTGCGGGCCGGCGCCCTCACTGCGCCGCTCAAGATCCTGGAGGAGCGCTCAATCGGCCCAACTCTCGGCTTGCAGAACATAGAGGCGGGCTTCACCGCGCTGGCGTTCGGCATGGCGGGCATGATGCTGTTCATGATGGCCTGGTATCGCAAGTTCGGTTGGGTCGCTATCACGGCGCTCATCGCCAACCTGCTGATGCAGGTGGGCATGCTGGCCGTGCTGCCGGGGGCCGTGCTGACCCTGCCCGGGATCGCCGGTCTGGTACTCACGGTCGGCATGGCGGTGGATACCCATGTGCTGATCTTTGAGCGGATCAAAGACCGCCTGCGGGAGGGGGGGAGCCTTGCCAACGCCATCGACTTTGGCTATCGCTCGGCGTTTCGCACCATCTTCGATGCCAACATCACCACCCTGATCTGCGCCGTGGTGCTCTACTCCATCGGCTCGGGCCCGCTGCAGGGCTTCTCCATCACCCTGATCCTGGGTCTCATCTCCAGCATGGTGACCGGCATCTGGGGCACCCGCGCCATCATCAACCCCCTGTGGGGCAAGTGCAGCGACAAGCTGCTGAGGGTGTGATCATGACCCCTGCATTCACTTTGTGCCATCGCGTCGCGCGTTCGAGCCTGCTCCGCGCCTGCGCCACGCGCTTCCGGTTGGGAAGCCCGAGTCAGCTGTTGTCGAGGATAAAACTATGTTGAGAATGATCGTTGCCATGGGGTTGACCCGCTGGCGTTACATCGGGTTGTGGATTTCCGTGCTGCTGACAGTGGCGAGCATAGCCGTGCTGGCCATCAACGGGTTGTCGCTCGGGCTCGACTTCACTGGCGGCATATTGCTGGAATTTCGCATCCAGACCCTGAAAGAGGCCCATGAACTGAACGCCCTGCTGAGCGCCCCGCTGGCAGGGGCGGTCGAGCTGAGCGGCGCCGGCATCCCGGGGGAGTGGCTCATCAAGCTGCCGCCCCACGAGCTGCCCTGGCCGGCCGAAGAGCTGGCACTCATGCTGGGCCAACAGCTCAACTTGCCGGTGGAGCTGCTGCGCACCACCATCGTCGGCCCTCAGGTGGGCGCCGAGTTGTTCCAGCAGGGGATGCTGGCGGTGCTGGTGGCGTCGCTCGCCATCTCCGCCTACCTGGCGGTGCGCTTCGAGTGGCGTCAGGCCATCGGCATCCTGGTGTCGGTGCTGCACGACGGTCTGGTGGCTCTGGGGCTGCTGGCACTGTTCCACATCGAGTTTGACCTCAACGTGATCGCCGGCCTGATGGCGGTGATCGGCTATTCGCTCAACGACAGCATCGTCATTTCGGACCGGTTGCGGGACATCTTGAGCTCACGCACCAAGCTCTCCATCCACGACTGCTCGGACGTGGCGATCAAGGCGACGTTCAGCCGCACCATGATCACCTCGGGCACCACCCTCTTTACCGTGGGCGCCCTGCTGCTGTTCGGGGGTGACGCCCTCTACGGCTTCGCCTTCACCCTGTTCGCCGGCATCCTGGTGGGGACCCTCTCTTCCATCACGGTCGCTTCCACGGTGCAGGAGCTGCTGGGTCTTTCGCCCCAGGCCTACCAGAAGAAAGAGGAGGAGCTGGCAGAGGCGGCGTGATGCCCCTTGTTCACTCCCTGCATGCAAAACGGGCCCATCGGGCCTAATGCAAGTCAGTTAAGAGAATTTGAGTCCCAACCCGCAGGGGATAAGGGCTAAAGAGTGAGGGAGGCATGATGCCTCCCTCTTTTTATTGCATGCCAGTCAGGGCAAGGGTTGGAGCCAAATTGACTCTTCAACCATGGAACAGTTTTTGATATTCAATATCTCGAATATTTAGTCATAAAAATGCTTAACTGACTGGCATTAGGCCCATCGGGCCCGTTTTTTATCTCTGCGGGTAGCCTAGAAGCCGGAGCCCGGTTGCTGCAAAAATTCAGCCTCCTCCGCAGTGCTGGTGCGACCCAGGATGGCGTTGCGGTGAGGGAAGCGGCCAAAGCGCTCGATGATCACCTGATGGCGGCGGGCAAAGTCGGCAAATCCTTCGAAGGTGGCCTGCGCCTGTGTGTTGACCTGCTCTGCTGCCAGTGCTTCGAACAGGGTCACGCTGCGGACTTGCTGCTCTCGCGATTCGGCGTGCTCCAGCGGCAGATAGAAGAAGACCCGGGCCAGCGGCGAGAGCGCCTTGTCTGCCCCCAGCGACAAGCCTTTGAGGCAGAGATCCCGGGCCCCGGCATCTTGGGCAAAGGCGCCTGGGGTGGCGCGATGGATGTTGCGTGGCAGTTGATCCAGCAGCAGGATCAGCGCCAGCCGGCCGACGGGCACCTCGGCCCAGTGGGCCAGAGTGCCCGTGGCGGCTGCCTCGGCCAGTGCCCCAAAGCGGCGGGTGATCAGTGCATCGGTTGCGCTGCTTTTTCCCTACCAGAGGGGGGCTTGCCGTTGGGCGCGGGTGGCGTCGTCGGTGTCATCGCCAAACCAGAAATCGAGTAGAGATTGCCAGGGTTGCATGGGAACTCCTTGAGCCGGGATGACTCGGGGTGAAGCAGGGTCCATTGACCCTGGTGTGGTTGCGGCCTTACGGGCGACTTCTCGTTACACTGTGCCATCTTTTGCCTGAAATAAGGACCCCCCTCTGGTCGGTCCTCGCGTGTGGCGTCTGCCCTGCTCGATGATAAAGCCGTCGTACCGGCCACTGTGTCTCCTGTTTGCTGACTTGGATGGGGGCTGGGAAAATGCCGACCGCCTTCGTACTATCGTCAGTGGCACTCGCCCGCAGAGGCGATGCCACCCGACCTGGATGCAAACAAACAAGGACAGTTATGAACTCACCCGTTTGGCTGGATGATCACATCTATGCCGCCCCCGATTGCCCGGCAATCGACGCCGATTTCCAGCGTGCCCGCGAGGCCCTGAACAGCCTGCAACGCTTGCTGGATGAACTGCCCAAGACCACCGACATCAATGCCTTGCGCCACTTGCTGCGAGCCATCAGATCCTGCTGGACTGATGTGCGTCGGCTGGAATGGAACAGCCAGACCTATGCCTATAACCGGCTCAGCCGAGATGGTCGCGACGAGGCGGCCAAGGTGCTGCTCTCCCGGGGTCAGCAGTTGCAGGCGACCCTGGCCCAGCTCAGCAAACCGGTGACCCTGTTCTGGGCAAGCGCTCCCGAGGGGCAGGTGCGGGCCCTGTTGCAGGATCCCGAGCTGTTCGAGCTGGCCTACCTCATCCGTCATGATCGCCGCCTGCAGGATCAACGGCTCTCCTTGGAGAGCGAGCAGCTGATCGAGGGGCTCTCGGTGGATGGGCTGCAAGGCTGGGGCGATCTCTACGACAGTCTGGTGGGCCGACTCAGGCCCGTGGTGGAGGGCGAACCCATGGGACTGGCCCAGGCGGACAACTTGCTGGCTCACCCGGATCGGGCGCGCCGTGCCAGCGCCTGGCACGGCATCCAGGCCGCCTGGCAGGCAGAGCAGGAGACGGTGGCCGCCATCCTCAACGCCATCAACGGCTGGCGCAACGAACTCGCCGCCCAGCGTGGCAAGACGCGTCGGCTCGATGCGCTGGATGTCTCCTGCCATCAGAGCCATATCGAACGCGCCACCCTGGATACCCTGATGGCCGAGGCTGACGCCCACAAAGCGCTGGGACGGCGAGCCTTGCGCGCCATGGCCAGCGCCCAGCAGATCACCGATTTTGCCCCCTGGGATCTCTATGCCCCTGCGCCCGCCGCGCCCTCAGCCGCGCTCAGCTTCGAGCAGGCGCTGACCCTGGTGGCCGATGCCTTCGCCGGGTTTGACCCCGAAATGGGGGCCTTTGCCCGCATGATGGCCAAGCAGGGCTGGATTGATGCGGCCCCCAGCAGTCACAGGCGCAGCGGTGCCTACAGCACCGAATATGCCGATCCCCCCGAGCCTCGGGTGTTTCTCACCTTCGAGGGCACCATGGACAACCTCATCACCCTGGCCCACGAGCTTGGGCACGCCTGGCACAGTTGGCTGTTGCGGGACTTGCCGCTGGAGCAGCGCGACTACCCCAAGACGCTGGCCGAGACCGCCTCCCTGTTTGCCGAGGCCCTGGTGCGTGATGCCCTGTTGGCCGCCACCGACAACATGGAGCAGCGCAGGGCCATCGCCTGGCTGGACGGGGAGCGGGCCGCCAGTCTGCTGCTCGATATCCCCGCTCGCTTCACCTTCGAGCGAGCGCTGGTGGCAGCGCGGGAGCAGGGCTATGTGGGGGCAAGCCAGCTGCGGCAGATGATGAAATCCGCGCAGCAGCAGTGCTATGGTGACACCCTCAGCCAGTACGACGAGCTGTTCTGGGCCAGCAAGGGCCACTTCTCCATCGCTGAACTCGGGTTTTACAACTACCCCTACCTGTTCGGCTATCTCTTCAGCCTGGGGCTTTATGCCCAGAAGGAGCGGGCCGGGGGCGAGTTTGCCCACGCCTATCGCGCGCTGCTCATCGACACGGGCCGCATGAGCGCCGAGGATCTGGTGGAGAAACACCTGGGGGTCGACATTCGCGAACCCGCCTTCTGGCAGGAGAGCCTGCGCTATGTGGAGGAGGCGGTCGAGCGCCTCGAACGACTGGTGTGACGGGCTGGCTCCTCTGATCGCATTGGCTGATCAGACTGGCCGTTCGGGGTCGCCCAGGCGGCCCCTGTTTCTTTCGTGGCGGGCCTGCAGCGGCCTGGCCACGCGCATTTCACCCCGGGCAGCCTCTGCCCCCAGAGATTGATGACGAGCGTTTGATGCAGCAACGAATTTACCCACAACAGTGGCACAACCAGCATATCTATCCCGCCCTCGATTGCCCCGAGCTGGACGCTGACATGAGCCTGGCCCGTGCCAACCTCGCCGAGCTGGCCGGTTTTATCGACGGTCTTGCCCCGATGCTGGAGAGCACCGATGCCTTGCCCGATTTTTTACGGGAAGTGCGCCTGCGGACTCGGGACATTCACAACATTGGCTGGAACGTGGCGATTCTGGCCGCATGCCGCGGCAGTCAGGATGCGCGGGATCCGCAGGCCAAGCAGCTGGCGTCCCGTGCCCGCGCCCTCAACGCCGATCTGTTCAAGACCCTGGCACCGGTGGAAGACTTGATGCTGGCACTGCCCGAGCCCGAGTTTGAGCGGCTGATGCAGGACCCCTTGCTGGGGGAGGAGGCGTACCGGCTGCGCCATGAGCGCCGGCTGCAGGATCAGCGCCTGCCGGTGGAGGCCGAGCAGCTGGTGATTGGGCTCGGCACCGATGGGCTGCACGCCTGGGGCAACCTCTACAACGATCTGGTGGGCAAGATCCGCCTCGTGATTGACGGCCGCGAGATGGGGCTGGCCGAGGCGAGCAACCTGCTCTCCAGCCCGGTGCGGGCCCTGCGCCGCGAGGCCTTTGACGCCATCAGTGCCGGCTGGGAAGGGGAGCAGGAGACGGTGGCGGCCATCCTCAATGCCCTCAATGGCTGGCGGCTGGAGCTGGCGCGCCAGCGCGGCAAGCAGCGTGTGCTCGATGCGCTGGATCTCTCCTGCCATCAGAGCCATATCGAGCGCACCACCCTGGATACGCTCATGGCCGAGACGTATCACGCGCGGGGTCTGGGCCAGCGGGCGCTGGGGCTGATGGCCCGGCAGCTTGGCATCACAGATCCGGGGCCGGAGGACTTGTTTGCACCGCCCCCGGCCGCCAGCAGCCGCGCCATCCCGTTCGAGGAGGCGATCGCAATCATCGAGGGGGCTTTTGCCCGCTTTGATCCCGAGATGGGGGACTTTGCCCGCATGATGGCCGAGAAGGGGTGGATTGATGCGGCGCCCACGCCAAATCGCCGCACCGGCGCCTACTGCACCAAGTTTGCCGATCCGGTGGAGCCGCGGGTCTTTGTCACCTATGCCGGCACCATGGACAACGTCATCACGCTCGCTCACGAGCTGGGTCACGCCTGGCACAACTGGGTCATTCGCGACCTGCCGATGAGCCAGCGTCGTTACCCCATGACGCTGGCGGAGACCGCCTCCATCTTCGCCGAAACCCTGGTGCGCAGCGCCCTGTTTGAACAGGCCCAAAGCCCGGAAGAGCAGCGGGCCATCGCCTGGGCGGAAGCCGATGGCGCTGCCACCTTCCTGGTCAACATTCCGGCCCGCTTCGATTTCGAGCAGGCGCTGGTGGCGGAGCGGGCGCAGGGCTATGTGTCGGCAGAGCGACTCAAGGCGCTGACCGACGAGGCGTGGGGCCGCTGGTATGAGGGGAGCCTGGCCCACTATCACCCCATGTTCTGGGCGGCCAAGGCGCACTTCTCCATCGCGGGGTTCGGCTTTTACAACTACCCCTATCTGTTCGGTTATCTGTTCAGCCTCGGGGTCTATCAGCAGTTGATGAGCCGCAAGGCGGCGGGGGAAACGAATGTGGCCGAGGCCTATCGCGCCCTGTTGCGTGATACCGGCCGTATGAGCGCCGAAGATCTGGTGGCAAAACATCTGGGTCAGGATATCCGTGAAGCCGCGTTCTGGCAGGGCAGCATGGCGCTGGTGGCGGCGGTGGTGGATCGCTTCGAGCAGACCTGCGGTTAAGGGGACTCAGGCAGGTGAACGTGCCGCCGGGCAGTCTATCTGCCCGGCGGCTTTTTTTATGGTTGGGGGTCGACTGGCCGTACCGGGCCCACCAGCAGGGGTCTGGGCTGGTGGCTGAGATCCGGCTGGTAGCCGTTGAAGAAGAGATTCAGCAGCACCGAACTCAGGGTTGCCAGCAGGATACCGCTGTGCAGCAGCGGTTGCAGCACGGCGGGAAAGTGCTGAAAGAAGTGGCCGGAGACGGTGGGGATCATGCCGACGCCTAAGCTGATGGCGACGATATAGAGGTTGTGACGATTGCAGTTGTAATCGGCCCGCGCCAGGATGCGAATGCCGGTGGCCAGCACCATGCCGAACATGACGATGCCGGCGCCGCCGAGCACAAAGGGGGGAATGGAGGCGACCATCAGTGACATCTTGGGGATCAGGCCAAAGGCGAGCAGTATCCCCCCCGACATGACGCAGACCCAGCGACTCGACACCCCGGTCACGCTGACCAGCCCGATATTCTGGGAAAACGAGGTGTGGGGAAAACTATTGAAGATGCCGCCGATGACGGTGCCTATGCCGTCTACCCGCAGCCCTCGCACTATGTCGCCCCGGGTGGCCGGGTGGCCGACTATGTCGCCGAGGGCCAGAAACATCCCCATGGATTCGATGAAGGTGATGAGCATGATGACGGTGAGGGTCGCGATGGAGATGGGATCGAAGGTGGGCCAGCCAAATGCGAACGGCACTATGGGGGCAAACCAGGCTGCCTCATTGAGGCCGGTCAGGTTCACCTCGCCCATGCCGATGGCGATGACAAAGCCGAACAGTATGCCGAGCAGCACAGAGATGTTGCTGAAAAAGCCTTTGGTGAAGCGAGTCACCAGCAAGATGAAGGCGAGCACCAGGAAGCTGGTGCCTATGTAGCGCAGGCTGCCGTACTCGGGATTGCCCTTGCCCCCCGCCATCCAGTCGATCCCCACCTGCATGATGCTGATCCCGATGGAGGTGATGACCACACCTGTCACCACGGTCGGAAAGAGTGGCATCAGGCGGCCGACCAGGGGAACCAGCAGGGTGGAGATGATCCCGGCGGCGATGGTGGCACCGAAGATGCCGGTCAGCCCCAGATCCGGGTTGGCACCGATGGCCAGCATGGGCATGACGGCGGCGAAGGTGACCGACATGATGACGGGCAGCCTGATCCCGGCAAACCGGCCTATCCCCAGACACTGCAGCAGGGTGACGATACCGCAGCAGAACAGATCAGAGCTGATGAGGTAGGAGATCTGTGCCTTGGGCAGCCCCAGGCTGCCGCCGATCACCAGCGGCACCGCCACGGCACCGGCGTACATCACCAGCACATGTTGCAAACCCAGGGTAAAGAGCTGGCCAGGGGGGAGCATGCGTTCCACTTCATCGACGGGGCGGCAGGTGGTCGTCCCGGGGGGATTGGTCTGGTTCATGAAGACATCACTCCTTGCGGCCCGAGCGGTACGGCCGGGCAAGATGGGGCTGGCCCCCCCGCTCAGGGATTATGGGCTGGACGGGGATGCGAGCGCAGACCTTGTGCGCGGGCAGGCAGGATCGGCGTGGATGGCCACCCCGGGTGCGCACCCATGGACGTTGGTACTGCACAAAACGTGCGCATTGGCTTAGCGGTGGCACGTTGGCTGGCGGTTTTGTGGGCGGGATCACAGGGTGGGAAGGTTGTGGGTGGGTCATCGTTGGCCGGCCTGCGGGGCGGGTTCTCACATTGGTAGCCGGCGTATCACTTCTGCCTTGCGGGCTCTCACTTTGATACGCGTGCGGGGTAAAGGCATCCTGGTTCTGGTTTCATCCGCAACCGCAGGCGTGATCCAAAGCAAGAAAGTGGGATGTTTTGGTGGCGCAGAGCCCTGCCGCTGGGGTAGTTTCGATAGAACCGACACAGTTTATGAGGTCTTGTCCATGATCATCTATCTGCATGGTTTTGATGCCACCAGCCCCGGTAATCATGAAAAAGTGCTGCAGTTGCAGTTTATCGATGATGATGTGCGTTTTGTGCACTACAGCACGGTTCACCCCCGTCATGACATGAGCCATCTGCTCAAGGAAGTGAAGAAGCAGCTCGACATGAGCACAGACCCCAAGCCCCTCATCTGCGGGGTGGGGCTGGGAGGCTACTGGAGCGAGCGGATCGGCTTCTTGTGCGGCATCAAGCAGGTGATTTTCAATCCCAATCTGCACCCCGAGATCACCATGCAGGGCAAGATAGACAGACCGGAAGAGTACGAGGATATAGGCACCAAATGTGTGTCTGAATTTCGTAGTAAAAATTCAGGAAATTGCCTCTGCATCCTTTCCGTTCAGGATGAAATCCGCGATAATGGCGAAACTGAGCGTGAATTGAAGAATTATTACAACATCCAGTGGGATGAGCGAGAGACTCACAAGTTCAAGAACATCTCTCATCACCTGCAACAGATGAAGGCTTTCAAGGAAGCCTGATTGCTCGTCACGTCATGGATTCAACTATCAAGGGAGCCGATGGCTCCCTTCGCTTTAATGGAACCGAGGTAATTAACCATGACCAATATTGTTGTCGTCGGCGGCGGGGCTGGCGGTTTGGAGCTGGCCACCAGTCTGGGTCGCAAGCTGGGCAAGAAGAACAAGGCCAGGATCACCCTGGTTGACCGTAACCGTACCCATCTGTGGAAACCCCTGCTGCACGAAGTGGCCACCGGCTCCATGGACGCGGGTATCGATGCCCTGAGCTACCAGTCCCATGCCAAAAACCACGGTTTCGATTTCCAGTTGGGCACCCTCACCGACATCAAGCGCGATGAAAAGCGCATCGTGCTGGCGAAGATAGTCGACGAGAACGGCGACATAGTGGTGCATGAGCAGGAAGTGCCGTATGACATCCTGGTGATGGCGATCGGTTCCGTGTCCAACGACTTCAACACCAAGGGCATCAAGGATCACTGCATCTTCCTGGACAGTCCCTCCCAGGCACACCGCTTCCACAACAGCATGATGAACCGCTTCCTGCAGTTCGCCACCGAATACCAGCCCGGTGACAAGGTGAAGATCGCCATCGTCGGCGGCGGTGCCACCGGCGTCGAACTTTCCGCCGAGCTCTACAACGCGGTGGAGCAGCTCTATGCCTACGGTTTCAAGCACCTCACCACCGACAACCTGAAGGTGACTCTGGTGGAAGCGGGCCCCCGCATACTGCCGGCGCTGCCGGAGCGCATCAGCGGTGCCGCCCATCAGGAGTTGGTGAAGCTGGGGGTGGACGTGCGTACCGCCACCATGATCACCGAAGCCACCGCCGAAGGGTTGCACACCAAGGACGGCGAACTCATCGAAGCGGATCTGATGGTATGGGCTGCCGGCATCAAGGCACCGGATTTCATGAAGGATATCGCCGGGCTCGAGACCAACCGCATCAACCAGCTGGTGGTGAAAGAGACCCTGCAGACCAGCCGTGACGAGAACATCTTCGTCATCGGTGACTGTGCCGCCTGCCCGCAGCCAAATAGCAAGTTCGTGCCGCCACGCGCCCAGTCCGCACACCAGATGGCGACCCGTGCGTGCAAGAACATCCTGGCCAAGCTGGCGGGTGGCGAGATGAAGCCCTACCTCTATCATGATCACGGTTCGCTGGTCTCTTTGAGTCGCTTCTCCACCGTGGGCAGCCTGATGGGCAACCTGATGCGTGGCTCCATGATGGTGGAAGGCCACATAGCCCGCATGGTGTACATCTCGCTCTATCGGATGCACCAGGTTGCCCTGCACGGCTACGTCAAGACTGGCCTCATCATGCTGGTGGGCCGCATCAACCGGGTGTTGCGCCCGACGCTGAAACTGCACTAAGCCGCAGTCGGAACAGCCGGTGTGCAAAGCACAAAAAAGGAGAGGCCAGGCCTCTCCTTTTCGTTTTATGTGATTCGTACGTCAGGAGGCATCATTGATCAGCGTTTTCACCTCCATTAGTGCAGCAGTGAAGAAGAGTCGTGCTACTTCAGGATCCCTCTGGCCAGCATCGTGGGCCACGTTGGCTATGTCGCCACCGAGGATGGTAATGGTGTTGCCGACCTTGGTCAGGCGATCTATCAGTGTGCTGAAGTTCTGAGAGAAGGCGTTGGCTTGTCCGAGGAAGCCTTGCTGGCGCTGGATCTGCCCCGCTATCTGGCTGACTTGTCCTTCCAGACTGTTCACCTTGCTCTGGGCTTGCGACAAGGTCACCGCCATGGCGATCAGGCCGGGTAGCCCCAGTAGCCCAAGGCCCAGCAGGTAAAGTTTCTTCTTGTTCAGCTCATCCAGCTCTTGGCGGGCTCCCGCCAGGCTTGACTGCAGCCCGGCGATGGTGGCCTGCAGCTCGACGCCAATCCGCTGCAGGTCCAGGTTGTCCTGCAGGATACGGCTATTGGCGGCTTGGCTTGCCCCCAAGGTGTGGGCCATCAAAGACTGGATCGGCGTTATCTCATCCTGCACCAGATTAATGAAGTCCTGCAGGGACTGGGGCGTGAGGCCGTTGGGGTTGGCCAGCTGCTGCTCCAGCTGTCCCTCAAGGCGTTGACCGAAGACCAGCACCTGTTGCTGCATCGTCAGCACCTCGGGTAGCAGATTGGCAATGACTTCGGTCACATTGTGCTGAATGTTGATGGCGCCCTGGGGGAGCCCGCTAAAGGACTGTATGGTGGCTTCTGCCTGCTGCATGTTGGCAATCGCCTGGGATAAGATTCCGTTGCTCATGGTGTCTTCTCGATAGGGAGAGGGCGGTGGTCCGCCCTCTGGGCATCAGGCGGCCAGGCGGCCAACGAAATCGGCTATGGTGGCGGTCCTGGGTACTTGTATGGGGCTGACACCGGCCATCTGTGCTTTGATGGTGTTCACGTCGGTGAGCACTGTCTTCACTGTGGTGTCGGCGGCGGTCAACCAGAGCTGGCGGATGTCGTCGCCGCTGGTGATGCCCTTGTCCAGATCGGTGATCAGGCTGCCGAGATCCGAGGTCAGGGAGTCCCAGGCATTGCTCATCTGGGTCGCGGCAGAGACAGCGTTTTGGGCCTGCACCTGGAGCCCTTGATAACCATTGCCGATCTGGGTGGCGATCAGTACCTCGCTGTTGAGGCTGCTGCGCTTCTGGTACAGATCCTGGCGGGCGCCCAACGATTTGTGCAGCACGATGGAGCCTGCCGTAATACCGGCGGCACCTGCAACCATCATGGCGACGCCACCGATGACCACAGGCGTCGAGGTGCCAGCGGTGACGAAGTCGGCCACTGCGCCTATGGCGGTGACGAAGGCTCCGCCAATCACTAACAACCCCCCAACCACGATGCCGGCGATGGCGCCGTCGATGGCTGCGTTGACCTTGTCGATGTCACCGTTGAGCTGAGCCAGCACCCCGTTGTCACCCTGTACCTTGCTGTTGAGGTTCACCACTATGCCCTGGAAGTTGCGAGAGTCGATGATCAGCTGGTTGTTGAGATCCAGGATAATGAGACGAGTATCGGAAGAGACCTTATGGTACTCGGTGGCTTGTTCCTTGATAACGTTCAACTGCCTGAGCCACTGGGCCTTGGTGGAACCGGGGGGGAGCACGGTCGGGATGGCATTTTGCAGGGCGTAGTAGTTGGAGATGTTACTGATGTTGGTGATGATCTGTGGCTGGATCTGGTTGAGGTACAGGTCCGCATGCCCTTTGGCGACGTCCAGTCCCTGGTTGATCTGGGTCTGATTCTCCTTGAGATTCGGGAACTGGCTGAAGTCCACTGACACTTGTTGCTTGACGCTGTTGCAATAGGTCTGGATCTGCAGCGCTTGCCCGGCCTGACCGGCCATGCTCTGGTCCATGGAGATGGTTGCATTCATCATGTATATCGTCCTTTTATGGTGGGATTAAGCGTCGGGCAGGACGCCGTTGCCGGCGTAGGCGGCCTTGATGTCACTCACCTGATCGGAGAGCTGTTGCCAGGATTGGGTATTCAGCGCCAGGGTGCGCCTGAGCAGACGTACATCACCGCTGTTGTTGAGGTCGGCCACCAGGGGTACGGCGCTCTGATAGGCGTCGGCCACCTTTTGCCAGCCCAGGGGCAGGCCAGTGATCGCCAGGGCTACCGTCTCGTAGGTGCTGACAAACAGCTGGTTTTGGGCCTGCACCGACTTTGCGACTGTCAGTATGGCGTTGGTCTCGGCCAGCGCCTGGTAGGCCAGTGCCAGTTTCTGGGTATTGGCCTTGAGCTCCTTGGCTGCCAGGCTGGCACCGGCTATGCCGGATGACAGGGCCTGGATACCGGAGATCATGTATTGGGTCTGCTGGTCTGACCCCTTGGCCGAGCTTTGACTCGCGGCAGGCTTGCCGGCGGGGGTTTCCTCCAGCGCCAACGAGGTCACGATAGCGCGGCCCAGTTGGCCTACGCCGTCACCGGCCTTGCCACCTTCGTCGACAATGGCCTGAATGTTTGCCGCTATGGCCTGGTTCAGTGCGTCGATGGCCTTGGCCTGGCGCTGGGCGTCGGCGATCAGATCCTGCTCGAGCCGAGTGATCACCCCAAGGAAGTTGTCCATCAGGGGACGCAGCGAACCCCAGGCGATCTGGAATCGGGTATTGAGCGTCTGGGCCATGAGCCGGTAACTCTGGGCCTGATCGGCCAGCGAGGTCAGCTGTTCTGCCAACCGGGCTCGCCCGGCCAGCATAGCCGCATCGTCATCCTGGCCGAGCAGCCGGTTGAACGCCGCAACAAGGGCGTAGAAATTCGAGCCATGGCTCATCAGATGGATAAAGCCAGGCAGGTTATCTTGTTGGTAGTAGCGCGCCTGGTTGAGCATCTGCGCCTGGTAGGCCTCAATCTTGACGGCCAAAGATGAGTCGAGCTCACTCCTGGCCAGGGACTGCTGCATCAGCAGCAGATTGGCATAGCTCTGGTTGAGTAGGGCCGGTGAGGCCGCGGACAGGTAGGCTGCCAGCAGGCCTTGATCCCCCAGATCCAGTGTGGTGATCGTGGTCATGGTGTGGCCTCCATACCGGCTTCGGCGAGGTGGCTTGCGTGGAAACGTACCCGTGTTGAGGGGCTGGGGTGAGGTGGTCGGGTGTCGAGCTGCATCATGATGCTGTCCTCGTGACGAAGTGGGTCAGTCTCCGGCGTAGGGCCGGGACAGACTCACCCTATGGAAAGGCGAAATGGGTCACAACTGACACTTGTATCACTTGAAGTTTGAGCCAAATCGGCTAATGAGCGCCTTTTGGTGCTTGTCTTGCCGGTTGATCGGCGTTGTCGTCCGTTGGTTGATGCCTACAGGATCCAACCAGTCGACGCTCTGCAGATCCTGCCCCTCCCAACACCAGCCACCATGATCCAACAGACACGCATCGAGTCTGTTTGCTTGCCTGGAAACTATCGCTGTTTTAGGCTATCTCCCCAGTACAATCGATAAGGAAACCAAGATGGTCCTCTCAACCACCCCCACTCTGGAAGGCAAGACCATTCGTGAATATCGCGGCATCGTCGTTGGCGAAGCCATCCTCGGCGCCAACATCTTCAAGGATCTGTTTGCCGGGATCCGCGACATCATAGGCGGCCGCTCCGGTGCTTACGAAAAAGAGCTGGCCCGTGCCCGCGAGATTGCCTTCGATGAGCTGAAAGAACGTGCCCGCGCACTGGGGGCCAATGCGGTGGTCGGCATCGATATCGACTACGAGGTGGTGGGGCAAAACGGCAGCATGCTGATGGTCAGCATCAGCGGTACCGCCGTGTTGGTCTGATCCCTACTGAGGTTGGTCTGATCCCTTGAGAACACTGAAAAACCGGCAACCTGCTGCCGGTTTTTCAGTTTCTGCGCCCCGGAGTGGGTGGATGGCGACCGATCCGCGACCTGCTCTTGGGGGTCAGCCTCTATACGCAGTACGGCTCTAAACTGACGAGCGAGTGGCGCGTTCCGCACCCCCATGCTTGGGCTTGAGCCCGTGATCATCCACCGGTTGGAGCTGACCAGTACGTTGACGCTGTCATCTTTTCCTGGTGACGGCAGGGTCATGGGGTGGCTATTATGAGTCCTCTTTTGTGGGCGCCATGCCCTGGATGGCCATATTCGGAACAGGATTTCTTGCGATGACGTTACTCAAGCCGCCAAGGCTTAAACCTGGCGATACCATAGGTTTTTTCTCCCCCTCCAGCGCGGCCACGGCCTGGGCGCCACATCGCTTTGCTCGCGCAAGGGCTTTTCTGGAAGCGCAGGGCTTCAGGCTCAAGGCGGGCAGCCTGACCGGCCAGCAGGATCACTGGCGATCCGGCTCCATCGCTGCGCGGGCCGAAGAGCTCAATGCCCTTATTCGCGACCCCGAGGTGCGCTGCATCATGTCGGTGATTGGCGGCAGTAATTCCAACTCCCTGTTGCCCTATCTCGATTTTGATGCGCTCAAGCGGGATCCCAAGATCATCATCGGCTACTCGGACGTGACGGCCCTGCTGCTCGGCATTTATGCCAAAACCGGCCTCGTTACCTTTTATGGCCCGGCGCTGGTGGCCTCGTTCGGTGAATTGTCTCCGTTGGTGGATGAGACCCTGGCCGGGTTTAGCCAGATCTGCCTGGCTGGTGGGGGCGCCGTGCCTCATACCTTGCCGACCCCAGCCTATTGGACCGACGAGCGGCTCGATTGGGAAAACCAGACGCGGGCCAAGCAGTGTCAGCCTAACCGGCAGATCTCGGTGGGGGCTGGTCGGGTGCGGGGACGGTTGGTGGGTGGCAACCTCAATACCATGGCGGGGATCTGGGACTCCCCCTATATGCCAGCCATCGCGCGCGGGGATATTCTGCTACTGGAAGACAGCCTCTTGACAGCGGATACGGTGGAGCGCTCCTTTGCCCATCTCAAGCTGTGCGGGGTGTTTGACCGCATCGGCGCCCTGGTTCTCGGCAAGCACGAGCTGTTCAACCATCAGGGCAGTGGCAAGCGGCCGCTCGATATCCTGCTGGAGGTGGTGGGGGAGCCGGCCTTTCTTATCCTTGCGGAGTTTGACTGCGCCCACACCCACCCCATGCTGACCCTGCCTCTTGGCATCGAGGCTGAATTGGATCTCGATGCCCAGACCCTCACCTTGTGCGAACCTTGGCTTGGCGAGTGAGTCATCCCGTCAACCGCAGTATGCAAAGAGGCCGTAACAGCGGCCTCTTTGACGTTCTCAGGTTCGGGATCAGGGTAGGGCATCCGGCCGGAAGCTGGCCCGGATCTGTGGCACCAGGGGCGAGACGTCGAATCCCTTCTCTTCACCCAGCACAGGATGGAGCAGGGCCAGCTCCGGGATCGGGGTCAAGTCTCCCGCCAGCAGCTGGCGGGTGGCCTGGCCCATCTGGTAGAGCTGGCGCACAGAGGCAAACTGCTGCGCGAGTGAGATACCACCATTATTGCGGGTAAAGGCCATCATGGGGATCTGGTAAGTGGCATCGCGAGGCGGTTTGTCACCATGAATCCCCTTGCCTGCCGACATCAGGAACGGCTGGTGATCGCCAAAGGCTACCACCAGATACCGCTTGCCGGACTGGTCCAGAGTCTTGAGTAGCCGATCCAGCGAGGCCATGGCATCCACCACGCCCGTGTAGTAGGTGTTGAGCAGCTGGCGCTCTGCCGCGCTCTGATCAGGGCAGGCCTTGTCGAGTTGTTGGGCCTGATAGCGATCCCCGTCGAAGGGGCCATGGCCCTGCATGGTGACCGCATAGGCAAACAATGGCTGGTTATCCTGTTCGCTGCGCTTGAGCAGGTGATCAATCAGGGCATCATCCGAGATATAGAGCCCTTTATGTTCGAGCGTGGTGAAGTGGCTATCGAACCAGCGCTCCTCGTAACCAAGGGCCGGGATCGCCTTGGCGCGGCCCCAGAACTTCTCCACATAGGGGTGGGCAAACAGGGTCTTGTAGCCACTTTGCTTGGCACTTTGCGCAAGGCCGGGCACCTGCTCGGAGAGGTAGTAGTAAGGCACGACCCCTTGTCTGAGCAGGCCCACCGGCAGGCCCGTGTTCATCTCGAATTCGGCCAGCACCGTCATGCCGCCCGTGGTGGGAGAGTGGATGGTCTTGTGCCACTGCTGCACGCTGGCGGGCAGGCTCAGGGTAGGGGGTGGGGCGCAGATCTTGCCCTGCCAACCGAGCCAGAGCGACTCGTACTGCAGCACTATCACCAGATCGAAGCGGGGGGGGGGCACCTCGCTCGCATGGCTGAGCTGGGGAGTGAACTCGTTGATCTGCAAGGGGTAGCGAAACACGCTGCCGTTTTGCAGCATCTCGTCCACCAGATTGAACAGGTAGAGGCCAGGGCCGGCCCGTATGATGTCCCTGTGATAGTTGACCGCCCTGTCCACGTAGCGAATGTTGGCTCCCAGCAGCTTGTTGCCGGTCTGGGTAGCGAATACACACAGAGCAAAGAAGGCGGCGGTGGCGGCAGCGGTGCGCAGGATCCAGCGTGACAGGGCGAAACGCCAGCAGAGAAACAGCAGCAGGCTGGCGCCCAGCACTGGCAACACGGGATGTTGCCCCAACAGGATACGCAGCAGCGCCAGCAGGTTACCGAGATCGTCCCCGCCCAGCGGCACCCCGTAGATGGCAATTTTCATGAAGTTGGCGAGCAAACCGATTCCGGAAAGTGCGGTAAAGACCAGCCCCATGTAGAGATTGAAACCCGCTAGTGCACACAGGCTCCAGCCCAGCACCATGCTGCCCCAGGCGAGGTAGTAGTGCTCGGGCCGAAAGCCTGACCAGAGCAGAAACTCCCCCAGTTTGAACACCACGAAGCCGTGCAGTAGCACGAAGGTGAGGTTGCCGAGCAGCAGGCTGCCGATGATCCGCCAGCGCAAGCTGCGTCTGAGGCGGGGCAGCACGGTTCTGAGCACGGCGGTGCTCAGGGCCAGCACCAGCACCAAGCTGGTGAAGAGGTAGCTGAGGTTGAAGCCCTGCTCCTGTCTCTTGATCAGATCTTGATCCCCGAAGCCATCATCTCTTTGGCGGCAATAAAGCCGTCCAGTTTACTTTGCAGTGTTTGCCAGCCTTCCCAGAGTGAGCTCCAGCCTGCAATCCCTGTTCG
>NZ_JAACGC010000018.1:0-61482 GCF_029237385.1 Aeromonas sp. 1HA1 | reverse complement strand
ACAGTCTGGAGACCACGTCAGCCAACGAGCACGACCTCAATCAGGTGGGTCATCTGCTCCATGGCAAGGAAGCGTTTGTGTTCGCTGATGCCGGATATCAGGGGGCTGAAAATCGTGAAGAGCTGGCTGATGTGAAGGCTGAATGGGCGATTGCCATGCGCCCTGGCAAACTCAAGGAACTCAAAAAGCATCCTCGTAAAAACAAGGGAGTAATTGCTTTTGAGAGACTCAAATCCAGCGTCCGCGCCAAGGTGGAACATCCGTTCCGGCTCATCAAACGTCAGTTTGGATTTGTGAAAGCTCGGTACAAGGGGCTGCGGAAGAACGACAACCAACTGGCGATGCTGTTTACGCTGGCGAATCTGTTTCGAGTGGACCAGATGATACGGAGATGGGATAGCTGCGTCCAAAATGCGAGGTAAGCCCCGAAAAAGCGGAATGATGGAGCAAAAAGCAGATTTTGGAGTAAATACGTCCGAATTCTGGAGTAATGAAAATGTTAAACGTGAGCAGGCTGCTTATGATGAAGGTGCGATCCACTTGTTCGCACCTTCCCTAGATTCGTTTGGGTGGCAAACGGATATGCCAATAATAACGACAGAGATTGGACGTATTGATAAATAGTCATCTTTATTGATGTTATCTTTCCTAAAGGAGCCGGAATAATGAGTGGTTTATCTTCCCATCAAATTGCCCATGAGATATTTGCCGAGTTGTTGCCTTATCGTCGCCGCTTTCCCGATCCCATCCTGGAGCGGCACAGTGAAGAGCAGGAGGTGGCGGCCATCCAGATCCCCCGTCTGCAAGCGTTCATCGAGCGGGGTGAGACCATCACCTGCGTCTTGCCCGCCTTTCCCACCAAGTCACCCAACCCGAACAAGGTGCTGGGCACCCTGCCGGACATGGCGGAGCGCCTCTCCCTCAGTTTTCTCAATCACCTCTGCCAGCGCATCCAGCTGCACTACCGGCCCGGCATGCGGATCCTGATCTGCTCGGATGGCCACGTGTTCGGCGATCTGATCCGGGTGCCGGATCCGGCCATCGATGCCTATCAGGCCCACATAGAGCAGCTGATCCTGGAGCTGGGGGCGACCCACCTCGGGGTCTTCCACTTGGGGATGGTGGCGGGCATGGCCGAATTTTGCGCCAGCCGCGACTTCGATACCCTGCGTGAACAGCTGGTAGCCCGCTATGCCGAGCCGTTGGCGCAGATCAGTGAAGAGGTGAAAACCACCGAGGAGGGAGTTCGTCTCTATCGTGCCATGACCCGTTTCCTCTATGAAGACAGCCAGCTGCCGGACACGCCACTCTCCAACACGGCGCTGCAGCGGGATGCCAAGTCGCGCACCCATGCCGTGATCCAGCGCAGCCGCGCCTGGGGCAACCTGCTGGCGGAGCGCTTCCCCGAGGCCATTCGTCTCTCCATCCATCCCCAGGCCAGCCACAGCCTTAAGATGGGCATTCACATGTTGCCGACCCGGGATGACTGGCTCACCCCCTGGCACGGGGTGGCGGCCAATCTGGATGGCCAGTTCGTGCTGATGAAGCGGCGCGATGTACTGGCTCTGGAGCACGAACTGGTTCATATCCATGGCCGTCCCAGTCACTACCTGATCCACAGCAAGCAGGCCGCCGCCTGAGGAGTTCACGATGACAGCATCCCTTATTT
Source organism: Aeromonas sp. 1HA1 (assembly GCF_029237385.1). Lineage (NCBI taxonomy): Bacteria > Pseudomonadati > Pseudomonadota > Gammaproteobacteria > Aeromonadales > Aeromonadaceae > Aeromonas > Aeromonas sp. 1HA1. Next base: position 59,813 of record NZ_JAACGC010000018.1, on the reverse strand, counting down.
CCCTCGGCGGCGAGCCCTGCCGCATTCACCCCCATACCCCCTTCGGCCTGCTGATCGAACCGGCCCGGGAGGGGCAAGCTGTGCAGGACTTGCCGGTCGAGTCGCTGCGTGAACGGGCCCGTCGCCACGGCGTGTTGATCCTGCGCGGGTTTGTGTCTGGCTTCACCGATCCCGAGCGGCTGACCCGCTATGCCGAGCGCTGGGGCGAGATCATGATGTGGTCCTTTGGCGCCGTGCTGGACGTGAAAGCGGACCAGAACGCCACCGACCATATCTTCGATTCCAGCTATGTGCCGCTGCACTGGGATGGCATGTACAAGCCGACCGTGCCCGAGTTCCAGCTGTTTCACTGCGTGCATGCTCCGGCTGCTGACGAGGGGGGGCGCACCACCTTCATCAATACCCGCCAGCTGCTGGTGGATCTCGATGGCGAGCGGCTGGCCCGCTGGGAGCGGGTGCGGATCACCTATCGCATCAAGCAAGTGGTGCACTACGGTGGCGAGGTGAGCTCCCCCCTGCTGGTGCCTCATCCGGTGAGCGGTGAAACCGTCATGCGCTACAACGAGCCGCCGCGAGAGGGGGTTCGCTTCCTCAACCCGCATGCACTGCAGATCGAGGGGATCCTGCCCGAGGAGCAAGCCGCCTTCCTGCAGGATTTGCATGAGCGGCTCTACGATCCCCGCTACTTCTATGCCCACCAGTGGCAGCCGGGGGACGTGGTGATCGCTGACAACTTTGGCCTGCTGCATGGGCGGGAAGGTTTCACCGCTCGCTCGGCCCGCCACATCCAGCGGGTCCATATCCAGGTCAGCCCGCGCTGCCTCAACCCGGCGCTGGCGCCGCAAGGGGCGGCGTGATGGCGACCATTTTACTGGCGGCCACCGCCACTCCGGGCCACGTCAATCCTGTGCTGGCGGTGGCCCGCCTGCTGGTGGGGGAGGGGCACAGGGTGCTGATGCTGTGTGGGGCCCTGTTCGAAAAAGGGATCCGGCAGAGCGGCGCTGAATTTGTGCCCTTCGCTCCCGAGGTGGATTTTGACTATCGGGCGCTGGAGCAGCACTTCCCCGAGCGAGCCGAGTTGAGCGGTACTGCCCAGATGGCGCTGGCGCTAAAGCGCTTCTTCGCCGTGCCCATCCCGCAGCACGACAGCCGGTTGCGGGCGCTGATCGCTGAAGAGGAGGTGGATCTGCTGCTGGTGGAGAACGGCTTCTACGGCGTTTTGCCGTTGTTGCAGCAGACGCGCAGCCAGCGCCTTCCCATCCTGATGCTGGGGGTGAACCCGGTCTCTTTCTCGAGCCCGGACGCCATCTTCTACGGCCCGCGCATCGCCCCCGAGCTGCGCCGCTCCCTTGGCGAGCTGCCGTGGCTGGATGAGCAGACCCGGCGACTGCAGGCCGACGTGCAGCAGAGCTTCGATACCGCCTTGGCCGAGGCTGGGGCACCGGCGCTGGGGGCTCCCTTCACCGATGTGATGGTGACGGCGCCGGATGCGTTTCTGCAGCTCTCCTGCGCTGGTTTTGAATATGATCGGCCCGAGCTGACGGGGGTGATCCGTTATATCGGTCCCCTGTTGCCACCCCGGCTTGAGTCGGTCTCGCCGCCCTGGTGGGGGCAACTGGATGAACGGCCGCTGGTCATCGTCAGCCAGGGCACGCTGGCCAATGTGGATCTGGGGCAACTGCTGCTGCCGGCCATGCAGGGGCTGGCCGGTGATGCGTTGCAACTGCTGCTGACCACGGGCGGTCGGGATCCGGCGTTGCTGGGGCGATCCATCCCCGCCAATGCCATCGTCACCGAGCATGTGCCGTTCGAGCTGGCGCTGCCCAGGGCCGCTGTGCTGGTGACCAACGGCGGCTACGGCTCGGTGCAGGCGGCGCTGGCCCACGGGGTGCCGCTGGTGGTGGCGGGTACAGGGGAGGACAAGGCAGAGGTGGCTACCCGGGTGGCGTGGAGTGGCGTGGGCATCAATCTGCACTGCAACGAGCCGACGGCAGAGGCCGTGGCCACCGCGGTGCGCAAGGTGGTACACGAACCGCGCTATCGGTCACGGGCGTGCCTGCTGGCCGACGAGATGGGGAGGCTGGATGCCAGGGCCGCCATCGCCGAGGCAGTGACGATCCTGCTCGCCAGCACTCGATAGTAGAGGGGGGGGAGCGGGTCTCCCTTTTTGTCCTGCTTCTGCTAAGTTTGCGGTTGTTAGCCGACTTGTCATGCCAAGAGCCGGTGCCAGCGGCGATTGATACACTTTTTCATGTAAAAAGAGCCATCCCGACGTTGAATTCTTGGCCGACTCAGGAAAGAATGCGCGTTCGGTTATCGACCTCGGGCGCAGAGTGACTCGTCACAGGCCGGACCGAGGATGACACGGCCCCCGGCCAACTTGGTACAGGAAACCACACAGGAATTTTATGACTCCCCTTCGCACTGCCGCTTTGGCCCTTTTATGTACTCTGACGCTGGTCAGCCATCAGGCCGCTGCCGTTGAATACGCACTGCCCGCGGCCAACAGCCGCCTGATCGGTGAGAACCTGGAATATGTGGTGCCTGCGGACAACCGTCCGCTGGAGCAGATCGCCGCCGACTTCCAGTTGGGCCTGACCAACATCATGGAAGCCAACCCGGGCGTAGACCCCTATCTGCCGACACCGGGCAGCAAGCTGATCATCCCCCATCAGTTGATCCTGCCGAATGCGCCCCGTGAAGGGATCGTCATCAACGTGGCCGAGATGCGCCTCTACTACTACCCCAAGGGCAAGAACGTGGTGGAAGTGCTGCCCATCGGCATCGGCCAGCTGGGTGTGAATACGCCGGAAAACTGGATCACCAAGGTTGAGCGCAAGCGTGCCAACCCGACCTGGACCCCGACCGAGAACATCCGTCGCCGCTATGCCGCCCAGGGCAAAACACTGCCTGCGGTCTGGCCGGCGGGCCCGGACAACCCCATGGGTCTGCACGCCCTCTATATCGGCAACCTGTATGCCATCCATGGTACCAATGCTACTTTCGGCATCGGTCTGCGAGTGAGCAGCGGCTGTGTGCGTCTGCGCGCCGACGACATCAAGTACCTGTTCGACCATGTGCCGGTCGGTACCCGTGTCCAGTTCGTCAACCAGCCAGTCAAGTTCACGGTCGAGCCGGATGGCGGTCGCTACATAGAAGTCCATGAGCCGCTGTCGCGCAATGAGGAGGAGTTCAATTCCACCGCCTCCGTACCGTTGCCCATGACTCCGGCTATTACCCGCTTCATCGCCCACATGGAAAGCGACTCCAATGTGGTCAAGCAGGTGCTGGAGCAGCGTTCCGGTATGCCGACACGTCTCAATCCCTGAGCCTGATGGCTGGAGTCCGAGACTCGATAATAACAACGGCGACCTGATGGTCGCCGTTGTTATTTCTGGCATTGGTGAGCACTATTCGTGGCTGATGGTGATCACCGCCATGGTATGGCGCTGGTCAATCCATCGATAGGAAACCTGGCTGGTGGCGAGACGCAGTGGCGACTGCTTTGCCAACTGCTGCAGATTGAGTGTCTCTGTGGTTTGCTTGGGGCCCGAGAGGCAGGTGACCTGCATTTGCTCCTCCTGCTGGTTGATGCGGCAGGCATCCTCCACGATGGCGCCGCTAAAGGTGATGCGTCCTGTGCTGCTTGCCGAAGTGGCCTGTGCCATTGATATGCCCAGTGTGGCGAGGGTGAGCGCCACTGCGATTGTCTTCATGCAGACCTCCAGATTGTCTTGCACTTGGGTAGGAAACCGCGTGTTCATTGCCTTGCATTGTCAGTATCGACTGTGTCTGGCTGGGGGGGGATTATTTGACCACTCGTCGTCAAGCTCAGAGCCAAAGGTCAGAATAAAAAAGAGGGCAACCCCAGGGGTTGCCCTCTTGCTACTCATCACGAGAAAAGCGCGGTTTTCTCTTTATATGCGGGGGTTACTTACCCGCAATGTTCAAACCACCGAAACGAATGAGCGGGGCATAGAAGCCCTTGCCATCGTCGTGGTGCAGCAGGTCGCCGACCGCTTCGAGCTCGCCGAGCAGGTGGTAGAAGTTGCCTGCGACCGTGATGCCGCGCACAGGCTGGATGCGAACGCCATCCCGACACAGGAACCCTGACGCCCCGAACGAGAAGTCGCCACTCACCGCATCGGCGCCCGAATGCAGGCCATCCAGCTTGACCAGTTCCAGATACTCGCCGGTTTTGACCTCGGCTTCGCTGTGGGGGCCTGTGCCAAATACCAGATGGCGCGCCGTCACATCCAGCGCACCGCGGGCACTGCGTGCGGCCGAGCCGTTGCTGGCCAGGCCGAAGTGGTGAGCGGTGGCGCTGTTGTGGAGCAGCGTCTTGAGCTCCCCCTCGCCAATGAGCAACAGATCCGAGGTGGGGGCCCCTTCACCGTCAAATGCCTTGATGTTCATGCCGCCCGGCATATAGGCCCGGCTCTCCAGAGTGAGCCAGCGGGAGGCCACGCTTTGGCCCAGCTTGCTGCGCCAGGGGTTGATCCCCTGCTGGGCCCACTTGCCCGACAGCGCCGCCAGGAAGCAGCCAAACAGGCTGGCGAAGCAGTTGGTGCTGAAGAGGGCGCTGTAGTGACCGCTCGGCACGGCTTCCCCCAGCAGCAGGCCGTCGGCCACGGCATGGATCTGCGCTATGAGGGCCTGGCTGTCGAGCTCGTCAAAGCGGCGGCCATATTGCCCCTGTGAGTGCATGGACTGGCGGCCAGAGCGCTCGATCAGCGCCGAGGTGTAGCAGCCGACGCTGAATTCACTGTGCTGGCAGAGACTGCCCAGACTGTTGGCGAGCCAGAGCTGACTCTCCCCCTCGAAGACGCTGTTATAAGGCGCGCCTGTGACATCCGGCAGGGCCAGCATGTCCGCCTCGAGGCGCAGGGCAAGGGCGATCTTCTCTTCCGCTGCCGTGGTATCGGGCTGGTTGATCTCGGCGCACTGCGTGCTGAGTTGGCTGCCGCCGACCCGGATGGCCTGATCCGCATCCACCTTGGCGAAGCGGCTGGCATCCAGCGCATCCTGCAACATGGCATCCAGTGCCGGCTCATCCAGGGATTCCGAGTAGGCGATGCCGACCCGGCCATCCTTGATGAGGCGGATGCCGAGCTGCTGGCTGCTGGTGACCTTGTATTCACCCAACTCGCCCTTGTCGGCTTTCAGGGAGAAAGCCTTGTCCCGATTGGCGATGATGTCCGCCTCGGCACCGAGGTTCGCAACTTTATCCAGCAGGCGGGTGAGCAGTAGGTTCATGTCGAGTTGGCTCATCAGGCGTTCCCTCCGACCAGGATATTGTCGACCTTGAGTGGTGGCTGGCCGACGGACGCGGGGATCGAGCCGGAGACCGAGCCGCACATGCCGGCAGAGAGGGCGAGATCGCGGCCCACCATGGAGATCTCTTTGAGCACTTGTGGGCCCGTACCGATCAGGGTCGCCGACTTGAGCGGGCGAGTTACCTTGCCGCGCTCTATGAGGTAGGCCTCCTGCACGTTGAAGTTGAACTCGCCTGTGCCCGGCTGCACCGAGCCGCCGCCCATCCGCTTGGCATAGATGCCGTGATCCACCGTGGCCAGCATCTCCTCCAGGCTGTGGTTACCCGCTTCGATATAGGTGTTGCGCATACGCGAGGCCGGGGCGAAGCGATAGGATTCGCGCCGTCCCGAGCCGGTGCGGGCATAGCCAGTCTTGAGCGCCCCCATGCGGTCGACCAGAAAGCCGGTCAGCACGCCATCCTTGATGAGCTGGGTGTGCTGGGCCGCCATCCCCTCGTCATCGACGTTGATGGAGCCCCAGGCATTGCCCTGCAAGCCTTCGTCCACCGCGTTGACCACGGGGTTGGCGATAAGCTGGCCCATCTTGTCGTGGAACACCGAGGCCTTCTTGGCGACCGAGGTGGTCTCCAGCAGGTGGCCGCACGCCTCGTGGAAAATGACGCCGCCAAAGCCGCTCTCCATGATGACCGGCAGGGTGCCGCTCGGGCAGGGGGCTGCGCCGAGTTTTACCAGCGCCTGACGGGTGGCGGTGAGGGCCAGTTCGCGCGGGTCTATGAGGGCCGCATGTTCCCAGCCCATCATGGCACCGGGGGCCTCGTAGCCCACGCTCTGCTCGCTCCCTTCCATGGCGATGGTCTGGGCCATGATGCGGTTGTAGTGGCGACGATCGGCCACTTGCAGCCCTTCGCTGTTGAAGATCTCCACCTCCTGCTCCCAGCCCAGGGCATTGCCCGAAAACTGGCTTACCTTGGCGCTCTCGGCGCGGGCGGCAGCATCCATGGCATGCAGATAGGCAATCTTCTGCTCCAGTAGTTTGTCAGCACCGAGTGGCAGGGTAACCGGATTGCGGTCTGTGAAACGGGTGAAGTCGAAGGCGGTGGCGGTCACCACTGGGTCGCGTCTGTCTTTGGCCGCCAGCAGGGTGACGATGCGCAGCAGCTCGTTGCGTTCGGCCAGGTTGGTGTAGCCGTAGAGCACCTTGTGGCCGTAGCACAGGCGCACACCTATGCCGAAATCGAGGCCGCCGCTGATATTTTCTATCTGGCTGGAGAGCAGGCTGAGCTGGCTGCGGCGTTTGCGCTCCACAAACAGCTCGGCGAAGTCGGCACCCAGCGCCAGCGCGTGATCGAGCACGTCGCGCGCGATAGCGGGGGCCAACAGGGAAAATGAGGTCATAGAATATCCTTTTCTGGTCTGTTTCCTGTTTGCTTCCGACACCCGTCTGATGGTGTTATGGAGTGTCGATTGCATTGTTGCAGACCAGCACAAAAAAGTCGCTACAGCGTCATACGATGATACCGATTGAGAAAATCGGTGCGATAACTGCGCCCGGCAGCCCAGATCCTGGCCGCAGGCAAGGAAGATTAACGCAGCAGTGGACCTTGTTTAATCGCTGGTCGCCCCGGGGGGCCAGGTGCAGCTTGCTCCGATCGCATCGGTTGGCGTCACATCCGGGCGAGATCAGAGCAGCTCGTGGATCTCGCCGAGGATCTGGTCGACCCACTGTTCGATGCGGGATTCGGTCTGGTCGTACTGGTTGGCGTCGTCAAGAGCCAGCCCGACGAAGTGACGGCCATCGTCGATCAGCGCCTTGGAGGCGTCGAACTCGTACCCCTCGCTGGGCCAGTAACCCACCAGCCTGACCCCCTTGGGCACCAGCTGATCGTGCAAGAGGCCCAGGGCATCCTGATACCATTCGCCATAGCCCAGCTGATCACCCAGGCCGAACAGGGCTATGATGCGCCCCTCCAGATGGACATCCTTGATGTCCTCCCAGCGGGATTCCCAATCTTCCTGCAGTTCGCCAAAGTCCCAGGTGGAGATGCCGAGGATCAGGATGTCGTACTCCTGCATGCGGACAAGGGGCACATCCTTGATGTTGTGGAGATCGACCAGCTCCGGGCCTATGAGGGCGCGGATCTTCTCGGCGGCCATCTCGGTGTAACAGGTGGTGGAACCGTAAAACAAACCTATCTTCATCGCACTGTCCTTACCGTAAAACAGATAGCTCTTTATCCTGGCGGCGCGTGGGGCTGGCGCGCGCAGAGGCTGCAGGGAGGGGTGCCAGTTTAACAGATTGCCCGCCACCCTTCACGGGGCAAGCGTGGTGCAGGCCTCATCAGATCCCGCTGTCGCCCGGCGCCGGGCGCGCTACAATGGGCCACCGTTTGCCCAAGACCCAGTACCATGACCAAGCCAGCGCCTGCCGTGTACAATCATCCCCTGATCGAACCTTTCCTCGACGCCCTCTGGCTGGAGCGGGGGCTGTCTGACAACACTGTCAGCTCCTATCGCAGCGATCTGGAAAAATTTGCCCTCTGGCTCGATGGGCAGGGCAGCTCCCTTCTGCTGGCCGGGATGGATGAGATCCAGCACTACCTCGCCTGGCGGGTGGATCACCAGTTTGCCGCCAGCAGCACGGCCCGCTTTCTGTCTGCCCTGCGTCGCTTTTACCAGTATCTGAACCGCGAAAAGCTGCGGAGTGATGACCCGACCGTGCTGCTGGAGGGCCCCAAGTTGCCCAAGAAGCTTCCCTCCGATCTCAGTGAAGGGGAGGTGGAGGCGCTGCTGCAAGCGCCGCTGGTGGAGGATCCGCTGGAGCTGCGTGACAAGGCGATGCTGGAGCTGCTCTACGCCACCGGACTGCGGGTCTCCGAGCTGGTGGGGCTCACCGCCGAGCATGTCAGCCTGCGTCAGGGGCTGGTGCGGGTGGTGGGCAAGGGCAACAAGGAGCGGCTGGTGCCCATGGGGGAGGAGGCGATCCACTGGCTCGAGCGTTACTACCGTGAGGCCCGCACCCTGCTGCTGGGGGGCACCAGCTCGGATGTGGTGTTTCCCTCCAGGCTGGCCCGCATGATGACCCGGCAGACCTTCTGGCATCGCATCAAGCTCTATGCCCTGCGCGCCGGGATCCATGGCGAGCTCTCCCCCCATACCTTGCGCCACGCCTTTGCCACCCATCTGCTCAACCATGGCGCCGATCTGCGGGTGGTACAGATGCTGCTGGGCCATGCGGATCTCTCCACCACCCAGATCTACACCCATGTGGCGAATGAACGACTCAAGGCGCTGCACGGGGAGCACCACCCCCGCGCCTGAGGCACTGATGCGCAACAAAAAACCGTCATAGGGTAATGCCAGTCAGTTAAGAGAGTGTGAGCCCCAACCCGCGAGGTATAAGGGCTAAAGAGTGAGGGAGGCATGATGCCTCCCTCTTTTTATTGGATGCCAGTTAGGGCAAAGGTATCAGCCAAATTGACGCTGTCACCATAGCACCGCTCCTGCTATTCAAAATTTTGAATATTAAGTCATAAAAGTGCTTAAATGACTGGCATTACCGCCACAGGGGCGGTTTTTTTAAACACACGACAGGAGTTGGCGCTTATTTTCCCTGCTGGGATTTGAGCAGATCGCGGATTTCGCTCAGCAGCTCCTGATCCTTGGTGGGGCCAGCGGGAGTGGTGGCCTCTTCCTGTTTCTTCTTGAGGGTGTTGATGGCTTTGAGCCCCATGAAGATGGCGAAGGCGATGATCAGGAAATCGATGATGGTCTGGATGAACCTGCCGTAGGCGATGACCACGGCCGGGGTGGCACCTTCGGCGTCCTTCAGAGTCACGACGAGATCGCTGAAGTCCACTCCCCCCAGGACCAGACCAATTGGCGGCATGATCACGTCACCCACGAAGGAGGAGACGATCTTGCCGAAGGCGGCACCAATGATGATGCCAACCGCCATGTCGATGACGTTGCCTCTTGCTGCAAAGGCCTTGAACTCTTGGATCAGACTCATGTTTCCCTCCCCAATTGGGCAGAGTGCGACCGCTGTCGCACCCACGTTTGAATAATAAAATATCAGGAAAACAGAGGGATGACCGTCTTGTTTCCTGTCGTCACGGCTAGCTTGCTGGGCCTCTGCCCAATTGGCAACCTGTCAGAGAAGGATTTTTTGTGACCTCCACTATTAATCAGTAAGTAATTAACAGGTTGAGACCTGGATATAGCCTGAGTTACCTTGTGAGTCCATTCGTTCATGCCAAGTGAGTAAAAGAGTGAAGCATTTACTACTGGGAATGATGCTGCTGTGCACGTTTGCTGCCAGCGCGGGGATGGATCCCCAATTATTGAAACAGCGTATAGAGCAGCGGCTCGGGGTACAGGTGTATCTGGTGGATGAAACCCCCATGCCTGGCCTCTTTATGCTGGGCACGGCTCAGGGGCCGCTCTATACCGATGCCAAGGGAGACTATGTGCTCCAGGGCATCATGCTGGATCTGGGCCACGACATGAAAAACCTCACCATGCAGGGCCAGCGTCAGCAACGGCAGCGGGCCCTGACCCAGATCGGCGAACGGCGTATGCAGCTCAAGGCGGTACCCGAGCGTCACAGCGTCACCTTGTTTACCGACCTGACCTGCAGCCGCTGCCGTGCCGCGCTCGATGAGCTGCCCATACTGCAGGCGCTGGGGGTGAGCGTGCAGCTGTTGCCAGCGCTGGGAACCTTCGCCGATCTGGCCGAGGCGCAGGCGCGCTGGTGCGATCCCGGTCTGTTCAGTGAACTCAGTCTCAGTGATCGTTTGCCTACGGCCGGTTGTAATGAGATCCTTGCCCATCATATCGGCCTGAGCCAGTGGCTCGGGATCAAGGCGCTGCCGAGCTGGGTCCTGCCAAACGGGGATCTGGTGCGGGGTTATCAGAGCCCTGAACAACTGCTCAAGATACTGGATCACATCAATGCCCCTGCAAATCCGTCGTCGTCCGCGAGTTGATGATTCTCATCTGCCCGCCACCCTGCATCCACTGCTTCGCCAAGTCTTCGCCAGCCGTGGCGTAGAGGATCCCGTCCTGCTGGAGCGCAGTGCCAGCTCGCTGCTGCCGCCCCAGCGTCTGTTTGGTATGGAGCAGGCGGTGCCGCTGCTGGCGGCGGCGCTCACGGCTCAGCAGCGTATCCTGATCGTCGGTGACTTTGACTGTGACGGCGCCACCAGCTCGGCCCTGTGCGTGCTGGCGCTGCGGGCCATGGGCGGTCACCACATCGATTTTCTGGTGCCCAATCGCTTCGAGTTCGGCTACGGCCTCACGCCGGAGATAGTCGAGCTGGCGGTGGCGCGTGGCGCCGAGTTTCTCATCACGGTAGACAACGGCATCTCCAGCATCGCTGGGGTGGCGGCGGCCAAGATGGCCGGCATGCAGGTGCTGGTCACCGATCATCACCTGCCGGGCCAGGAGCTGCCTGCTGCCGACGCGATAGTGAACCCCAACCAGCGCGGCTGCGACTTTCCCTCCAAGTCACTGGCCGGGGTGGGGGTGGCCTTCTATCTGATGGCGGCCCTCAACACCCACCTGCGCCAGCTGGGCTGGTACGAGCGGCAGGGGATTCGAGCCCCCAATGTGGCGGATTATCTGGATCTGGTGGCGCTCGGCACGGTCGCCGACGTGGTGGCGCTCGATGGCAACAACCGCATCCTGGTGCATCAGGGGCTACAGCGGATCCGGGCTGGTCGTTGCCGTCCCGGCATCCAGGCGCTGGTGGACGTATCGGGCCGCGATGGGCGCCGTCTCACCGCCGCCGATCTTGGCTTTGCGCTGGGGCCGCGCCTCAACGCAGTGGGCCGGCTCGATGACATGTCCCTCGGGGTCGCCTGTCTGCTCAGCGATGACCTCAATCTGGCGCGCCAGCTCGCCTCCGAGATGGACAGCCTCAACCAGGAGCGCAAGGAGATAGAGCAGGGGATGCAGCAGGAGGCGCTCGCGACCCTGGAGCAGATCCGCTTTCGTGACGGAGAGGTGCCCTCCGGCATAGTGCTGCACAGAGACGAGTGGCATCAGGGGGTGGTGGGGCTGGTGGCCTCCAAGGTGAAGGAGCAGTACTACAGGCCGGTTATTGCCTTCGCCGAGAGCAGCGAGACCGAGCTCAAGGGCTCCGGCCGCTCCATCCCCGGCGTGCATCTGCGCGATGCCCTCGAATTGCTCGATACCCGCCACCCCGGCCTGATGGGCAAGTTTGGCGGCCACGCCATGGCGGCGGGGCTGACCCTGCCCAAGGCCAACATCGAGGCCTTCGGCCGCGCCTTCGAGGGGGTCATCAGCGAACTGGTAACCCCCGAGCTGCTGACCGGGGTGCTGCTCACCGATGGCGAATTATTGCCGGATGAGCTCAGCCTTGAGCTGGCAGAGCTCATTCGCGCCTCCGGCCCCTGGGGTCAGGCCTTCCCTGAGCCGCTGTTTGACGGCGAATTCGTGCTGGTACAGCAGCGGCTGGTGGGGGAGAAACACCTCAAGATGATGCTGACCACGGATTCGGGCCATGCGGTGGATGCCATCGCTTTTGGCGTCGATCTCAAGCGTTGGCCCGATGCCTCTGTGAAGCGGGTGCGGCTGGTCTATCGGCTCGATGTCAACGAGTGGCGCGGCAACCGCAGCGTGCAGCTGCTGGTGGAGCATCTGGAAGCGACCGGTCTCTGAACCGGTAGCATCGCTAATTTATCGTTGACATCGCTGACGACGGCCGCCCTCGGGTGGCCGTTTTTGTTAACTGATGTCTGGAAAATAGTGTTGACCCGTCTATAGCTTCACAGTTTAAGCTCGTCTCTATCGGGTCACCTGAGGGCCTGCACCGTGAGTGATTGCCATGAAAATATCCGAATTGGCCCGCCGCTGCGGCCTCGCCCGCTCCACCCTGCTCTATTACGAGAAGCTGGGGGTGATTGCGGGCACCCGGGCCGCCAACGGCTATCGCCACTATGACGAGGGGGATCTGCAGCGGCTGCAGATGGTGCAGGCCCTGCAGGCAGGTGGTCTCAGCCTCAGGCAGTGCCTCGCCTGTCTGGCTGGCGAGATAGATCAGGCGGCATTGCAGGCCCGGGTCAGGGAGCTGGATGAGGAGCTTGCGCAAATGCAGCGCGCCCGGGATCTGCTGGCGGATCTGGCAGGGCTGCGCCCGAGCTCCGGCGACGCATTCAAGGCGTGGCAGTTGCAACTGCAGCGCGAGGCGCCAGAGGCCTACTTCGCGTGGGTGATGAAACAGGGTTTTAGCGAGAAAGATCGCTACCACTTGCAATGGTTGAGCAAAGACATGAATGAACATGAGCGTTACATCAAAGATTTTATCCAGCTGCTGGATGGCATGAGTTACTGGGGGCCGGGGCATCGCGCCTTCACCCAGCAGCAGTTTGCTGCGTTGCCCATCCGGCCTCGCCGGATCCTCGACATGGGCTGCGGGCGTGGGGCGTCAACCATGGCGCTGGCTCAGGTGACCGATGCTGACATTGTGGCCATCGATCTGGAAGAGGAGGCACTGGCCGCCGTGGCGCACTCTGCCCGCGCGGCGGGTTTTGAGCATGTCTCCACCCTCTGCGCCAACATGGCGGCACTGCCGGACGATCTGGCCCAGGCAGACCTCATCTGGGCGGAGGGGAGTGCCTACGTGATGGGTGTTGCCAATGCGCTGAAAGCGTGGCGTCCGCTGCTTTCAAGCCCGCAGGCTTGCATCGTGCTGAGCGATGCGGTCTGGCTGACCGATAACCCGCCCGAGGAGGCGTTGGCGTTCTGGCAGCAGGATTATCCTGCCATGCAGACGCTGGCGGGCCTGCTTGAGACGGTAAAAGCGGCAGGCTACTGCTGCCTGTCACACACGCCATTGCCGATGAGCGCCTGGAACAACTATTTGGACCCCATCGAGGTCAATTTGGCGCGCTATTGTGACGAGCTGGGGGAGAGCCCCGCTTGGCAGGACTTGACCCGGGAAGTGGCCATCCACCGCCAATATCTGGGTAGTTACGGCTATGTGATCTGCTGTTTGCAGGCGGTGTGAAGAGGGTGGTTGCCGCCCTTTGGGAGGAAGCCAGTCACCAGACGGGGGAGCAGATGCTTCCCCGCTTGTTGTTTGGGTTTTTGAATGCAGAGATCAGTGATAAACGAGTGTTTTGCACTTATTTTTTTAAAATATAAAAATCCAATAAGTTTACGGTTTGTGATGTTTTTATCCGCACGTTCCTGTCATATCTGAAGGAGCCCGATCTTTGCCTGTTTCTGGTCGCTTCCCCCCAAACCTCATACAGCACGGTGCGATGACCTTGGTCATTACCTGCATCCTGTGGCTCGCTGCCTTTGCCGTGGTGGGGCTGATGCCCTTTGGTTTCATGTCCTCTCCGGCATGTCACTCTAGGTGCGCCACCTGTGAAAACGGCCACTTGCGTGGCCGTTTTGCTATTCGGCGGGGGCTATCATCCCCAGCAGCCGGTCATGGACCAGCGGCAGTGTCAGGAAGCCGTCCCGATCGAGGAAGTGGCCACCCTGCTCCAGGCTGTAGAGCGGCGCAGCCAGCTGCTTGCTCAGATGCTGGCAGTAGCGATAGGGCACTATGGCATCGTCGCGGGAGGCGACCACGACGCGTTGGGGGGCCAGGGTCATGATGTGCGCCGGGTCGTAGCCCGGCTGCATGAAGGGATCCAGCTCCGGCAGGGTGTGCAGCGGCTGGTCGAAACCGGACACAAGCAGGATCCCGCCCACCCGGCGGGAGACGGGCAGGCGGCTGAGCTGACGCAGTATGGCGATGCAGCCGAGGCTGTGGCCCAGCAGGAAGGTGCGCTCATCGTGATCCCGGACCAGGTTGTCCATGGCGGCATCCCAGGCAGCCGGTGTCGGCTGGTGCGGGTCTGGCATGGCCAGCACCTCGACATGAATATCGCGGGTTTCGAGCTGCTGCTTGAGCCAGGGGAACCAGTGGGACTGGGGGGAGGCAGTGTAGCCGTGCACGATGAAAACGCGGGTGTGTGACATGAGCTTGATCCTGAAACGGGACAACAGGGAATGAAAAACCGTGCCGCTGCGGCAACTGGCCGGGGCGGCCACATCATAGCAGCGCTTGCCGGGTGACGACACGCCCCTGTCTGGGTGGTACAGGGGCGGGTCAAACCGCTCAGCCCAGCCGCTTGGCCATGTTGTAGCCGGTGATGGCGAAGCCCGCCTCCTGGTAGAGCGCCAGGGCGCGCGGGTTGTCGTACGCGACCCGCAGCTTGATCAGGCTGATGCCATTGGCCCTGAGCGCGGTTTCCAGCACCGCCATGGCGGCCTTGCCAATGCCCTGGCTGCGGTGAGCCGGCGCGACATAGAAGTCATAGATAAAGGTGGCGCTGGCATCGGGGTCGATGGCGTGCCAGAGATAGCCCAGTGGCAGCATTTCTGCGGCTGTCGCTGGGCCAGCCCCCTCCGTTTCACCGGCGGGCAGGATGCAGAGCAAACCGTGGCCAGCGGTATCGACCCCTTGCGGCAGAGAGTACTGCAGGGAGGCCTCGGCCTTGCGACGGGCGGTGGCGAGATCATGGCCATGATTGCTGGCGAGATCCTGCGCATAGTCCTCGATGAAGCAGGCGCAGTAGGCGGGGTAGTGGGCCTGGCTCATGGGGATCAGGCGAACGAGGGGGGGTTGGCATCCTGCACATCACTCAACGGACGAATGGGTGCCCACGTTAACCCGGCGGCGAAGTGAGCGCAAACGGCGCTGACGCATCGCTTGCGGTTGCCCGGTACAGATGGTGTGCGGTTGGCCCATAAAAAAAGAGCGCCCTTGGGCGCTCTTTTTTGACCAGGGGTGGAGGCGGTTATTTCACCTCTTCACCCTTGGCTTGCAGGTCTGCATGGTAGGAGGAGCGGACGAAGGGGCCGCAGGCAGCGTGGGAGAAGCCCAGCTCCATGGCGATATCCTTCAGTTCGTCAAACTCTGCGGGCGGTACGTAGCGCTTTACCGGCAGGTGGTGGCGGCTCGGCTGCAGATACTGGCCCAGGGTCAGCATGTTGACACCGTGCTCGCGCAGATCGGTGAGCACCTGCACTATCTCTTCGTTAGTCTCGCCAAGGCCCATCATGACACCGGACTTGGTCGGCACATGGGGGTGCATCTCCTTGATGCGGCGCAGCAGCTCAAGGGACCACTTGTAGTCGGCCCCGGGGCGGGCGACACGGTACATGCGCGGGGCGGTTTCCAGGTTGTGGTTGAACACGTCCGGCGGCGTCTCGCGGAACACCTCCAGTGCCTGCTCCATCCGGCCACGGAAGTCCGGGGTGAGGATCTCGATGCGGGTCTGCGGGCTGTGCTCGCGGATCTGCTTGATGCAGTCGGCGAAGTGCTGGGCACCGCCGTCACGCAGATCGTCGCGGTCCACCGAGGTGATGACCACGTATTTCAGCCCCATCTCCTTGATGGTGAGTGCCAGCTTCTTCGGCTCGTCGGGATCCAGCGCCAGCGGGCGGCCGTGGGCCACGTCGCAGAAGGGGCAACGACGGGTGCAGATGGCGCCCATGATCATGAAGGTGGCGGTGCCATGGTTGAAGCACTCTGCCAGGTTGGGGCAGGAGGCCTCTTCACACACTGAGTGCAGCTTGTTCTTGCGCAGCGTGCTCTTGATGTGCTCGATCTTCTGGCTGGACGGCGGCAGCTTGATCCGCATCCAGTCCGGTTTGCGCAGCACTTCCTCGTTGGGATCCGGCATGAATTTCACCGGGATCAGGGCCATCTTATCGCCATCGCGCAGCTTGACGCCCGGCTCCATACGAACGGGTTTGCTCATGATTCACTCTCGGTGTTTGTTATTGTTTGGTTGATAGCCGTCAGGGTCATCTCTGTGCCCTCGCGGCCGTACGGCAGGGCTTGCTCAGGCCGCATCGTCGATATTCGTGATCGTGTGATAGCCAATCAGGCTGGCCAGTTCGGCCACCAGCAGGGCCTGTGCTTCGGCCACGCTCTGCGGGCCGCCCAGGTCGCTGGTCTGGGTCATGGCCATGCCCGCATAACCGCACGGGTTGATGCGCAGGAAGGGGGTCATGTCCATGTTGATATTGAGCGCCAGCCCGTGGAACGAGCAGCCCTTGCGGATGCGCAGGCCCAGCGAGGCCAGTTTGGCTTCTGTCTGCATCGAGGTGCCCAGCTTGTTCTTCACATAGACGCCGGGGGCATCGGGTTTGGCATAAGCCTCAATTCCACTCTTTGCCAGGGTCTTGATGATGGCGGTTTCCAGACAGGTCACCAGCTTGCGCACCGACAGCTTGCTGCGGCGCACATCCACCAGGACATAGAGCACCAGCTGGCCAGGGCCGTGATAGGTTACCTGACCGCCGCGATCGCTCTGCACCACGGGGATATCGCCCGGTGCGAGCAGGTGCTCGGCCTTGCCGGCCTGGCCCTGGGTATAGACGGCATCGTGCTCCACCACCCAGAACTCGTCCGGGGTGTCGCTGGTGCGGCTATCGGTGAAGGCCTTCATGGCGTCCCATACCGGCTGGTAGGGGCGGCGACCCAGGTGTCTGACGAGCAGCTGTGGCTGGGCGGGGATCTGGGGTGACATCTTTTCCTCACAGGCTGGTGCTTGAGTCGGCACCATGGGTCAGCACTCGGGGTGGCACAAAATCAATCGCCCCTGGCGGGGCGAGAGAGGCAGCTTACAGGACGTAACGAACCAGCTCTATGTTACCGAGGGCGGTATACATGGCTTCGATATGTTCCTTGCTTTGGGCCGTTACTGTGACCCGCACCGAGTGGTAGTTACCCTTGGTGCTGGGTTGAACGGTCGGGCTGTAAGTACCAGGGGCGTGTTGCTGTAGCACTTCCACCACCTGATCCGGCAGGGCCGGGTCGGCAACGCCGAGCACCTTGAACGGGAACTTGCAGGGAAACTCCAGCAGTTCATCAAACTTGGTATTCATCTACTCACCTTTTGGCGTCATCACGGGATGACTTCATCTTTAATCTTGCGTGGCTGATGGCCTATGGCTCATCAGGCCGTCATGTACAAGCCTATATGGGCATTGCCCGGGCAGAGATCAAGGCCCGGACAGCTCGACAAGACATGGAGATGCTGCTTTTTACCACAAATCGACAGTCGGCGGAACCTGCAGAATGCAGGGTTATTCGCCGGTATGACCGGGTAAAGACAGCAGCGGCGCCTGTTAGCGCCGCTGTTTGGTCAGGATTGTGCGTCTTTCTTACTTGAACCAGCTGGAGACCAGCATCACCAGGTAATCCCACAGACGGCTCATCAGCCCGCCCTCCTGCACTTCTTCCAGCGCGACCAGCGGAACCTGCTTGATCTCCTTGTCGCCCTGCTTCAGGAACACGGTACCGACCCGTTGGCCCTTGGCCAGCGGGGCTTTCAGTTCGCTCTCGAGCTGGAAGTCCGCTTTCAGGTTGTTGCCCTGACCACGGGTGACCAGCACGGACACATCCTTGTCGACGCCCAGTTTCACTTCAGACTTGTCGCCCATCCAGATCTTCTGGGTGACCAGCTCGGTACCGGCCTTGTACGGGGTCAGGCTCTGGAAGAAGCGAAAACCGTAGGTGAGCAGCTTCTTGCTCTCGGCGGCGCGGGAACCTTCGCTGTTGGCGCCCAGCACCACGGCGATCAGGCGCATGCCTTCGTTGTTGGTGGCGGAGGAGACCAGGTTGTAGCCGACCTGGCTGACGTGGCCAGTCTTGATGCCATCCACTTGCAGGGACTGATCCCACAGCAGGCGGTTACGGTTGTGCTGGGTGATGCCGTTGAACACGAAGGATTTCTGGGCGTAGATCTTGTACTCCTCCGGCTGATCGTGGATCAGGGCCTGACCTAGGCGAGCCATGTCGCGAGCAGTACTGTAGTGACCTTCTTCATCCAGTCCGTGGGGGTTTTTGAATTGGGTATCTTTCATCCCCAGCTTGGCGGACCAGGCATTCATCAGGCTGGCAAAGGAGTCCGTGCTGCCCGCCAGGAATTCGGCCATGGCGACACAGGCGTCATTGCCGGACTGGATGATGATGCCCTTGTTCAGATCATCGACGGAGACCTGTTTGCCCACCTCGATAAACATCTTGGAGGAGTCGCTGTAGTTTTTGGACCAGGCGTTTTTGCTGATGGTCACCATGTCGGTGTTCTTGATGTTTCCTTCCAGCAACTCGTGACCAATGATGTAGGAGGTCATCATCTTGGTCAGGCTGGCAGGCGGCAGGCGTTCATCGGCATTGGCTTCTGCCAGTACCTGACCCGAGTAGTAGTCGATCAGAATATGGGCTTTGGCGGAGATCTCCGGCGCGGCGGGAACGACCATGGGGGCGGCATTCGGAGTGGGGACTGGCGTATTGGCCTGGGCGGTGGCGCTGATCAGGGAGGCCAGAATAACTGAACGGGCAAATTTGGACATCTTGAAACTCCTGGAGCCTGGAAGGGGGGTAACCCAAGTTAAAATGCGGGCTTAACTATACCAGAAGCGCCCGTCGGTCATAGTCCGGCGTACTATCTGGTCTGGTTTTTTCTCCATCGGGAGCCGTCGTCACGCCGGGAAACGACGTGACGACGGGCACCAGACGCTGGCTCACCCGGGATGAGCCGCATGGTTTCAGGGGACGATAAAGGCTTGCTCCACCCCTCCTTGACGGATCTGCTCGAGCAGGCTTGCCTGCTGATCGGCGGCGACCGGTCCCAGCAGGACCCGGAAGAGGGCGCCGTGGACCACCACCTGATATGGCACGCCGTAGCGCTGAGTCATCACCTTGCCCATGGCTTCCGCCCTGGGCTGGGAGCCGCTGGCCAGCACCTGGATCATCTTGCCGTCGCTGCTGCTGGCGGGGGCGGCCGCCTTGGCCTGTGAAGGTTTGGCGGCCGGTGTGGCCATGGCGAGCGAGGTCGGTTCACCCATAAAACCCGCCTGCGCCGCAGCTTTCGGCGCGGCCGGGATCGCTGGGCTCTGCGCCGGTTGCATGGGTTGCATGGGTTGCATCGGCATCATGGGCACCATTTCGATCATCTGATCCGGTTTGTCGTTGATCAGCTCCAGCCGTACCCGCGCTTCACCGCTATCGATCATCTCCAGCTGCTTGGCGGCAGCGTAGGAGAGATCGATGAGGCGAGTGCTGTCGGACGGGCCGCGATCGTTGACTCGCACGATAGTCTCCAGCCCGTTGGCCAGGTTGGTGACCCGCACATAGCTTGGCAGCGGCAGGTTGCGGTGGGCTGCGCTGAACAGCGTGCTGTCCAGCACATCGCCGTTGGCGGTCTTCTGGCCATCCAAGTCCGGCGACAGCCAGCTGGCGGTGCCCTCTTCGCTGTAGTGTTTGATGTCGCGCCACACCTCGTGCTTCTGCTTGCCGATCCAGTAGTCACGGTTGCCGCTGGCACTCAGGGGCTCGGGACGTGGTATGGCGCCTGTGGCTTGCGGGATCTCGATGACCTGGGGTTTTTCCTGCTGGACGGGTTCCTGCGGCAGGGGGGCCTGCTCCGGCTGGCTGCTACAGGCGGCCAGCAACAAGCTCAGGCTGAGCGGGAGAAATTTGTGGCTGTAATGCATACGCTTCCTGGATTGCTTGACTGAGTTGATGTGCCGCCATCGCATAGAGAGGGCTGCGGTTATAGCGGGTGATCACATAAAAATTGTGGCGCGCGACCCAGTATTCCGGTCCATCGGCCTGTTCCAATACCAGCAATTTCACTGGCGTCTGTGGCGCCAACTGTGTGGCGAGTTCAATGCCGGCGGCGGCCAGCTCTGCCCACTGCTGCTTGAGCTCGGGCTCGGGTCTGAGCAGAGCACTGACGGGGGCCAGGCCGATCAAGGCGGGCTCGACGGCAGACTCGCCCCAGCGCCATTGATGCTCGGCGAAATAGTTGGCGACGCTGCCGATGGCATCCACCGGGTTGGCAAACAGATCCCGCTTGCCATCCCCGTCAAAATCGACAGCGTAGTGGCGGTAACTGGAAGGCATGAACTGCCCCATGCCCATGGCGCCCGCATAGGAGCCCTTGAGGCGGGTGAGTGGCCACTTCTCCTCTTTGGCCAGCAGCACCAGCTGGGCAAATTCCTTGGCGAAGTACTCCTCGCGCGCGGGGTAGTGAAATCCCAGGGTGTAGAGGCTGTCGAGCACCGAGTGGCGGCCCATCTGGCGGCCGTAGAAGGTCTCTATGCCGATGATGGCGACGATGAGGGAGGCGGGCACCCGATAGGTCTGCTCTGCGCGGGCCAGCGTCGCCGCATGCTGCTGCCAGAACTGCTGCCCGTCACGGATGCGATCCGGAGTGACGAACAGCGGGCGGTAGCGATGCCAGGGCTTGGCCTCCCACGGTCGGCTGATGGTGTCGAGTACCTCTTGGCGCAACCGGGCCTGCGCCGTGGCCGCCTGCAATTCGGCCAGCGGCACCTGCTGCTGTTCGGCGAGCAGGGCCAGCCGCGCGGGCTCCGGGGCGGCACTCGCCGTCAGCGAGCACAGGGCGAGCGCCAACCAGCCCCCTCTCATCAGGCCAGCAGCCTTCTGTGGGTCTGGATCGACATCAGGATGCCGAAACCCGCCATCAGGGTCACCATGGAGGTACCGCCGTAGCTCACCAGTGGCAGGGGCACCCCTACCACCGGCAGTATGCCACTCACCATGCCCATGTTGACGAACACATAGACGAAGAAAGTGAGGGTCAGGGCGCCCCCGAGCAGACGCTCGAAGCTGTTCTGGGCCTGCATGGAGATGAACAGGCAGCGGCTGATGATGTAGAGATAGATGACCAGCAGCAAGGCGACCCCCACCAGTCCGAACTCCTCGCTGAAGACCGCAAAGATAAAGTCGGTGTGGCGTTCGGGCAGAAATTCAAGCTGGGACTGGGTGCCTTGCAGCCAGCCCTTGCCAAAGACGCCGCCGGAGCCGATCGCTATCTTGGACTGTATGATGTGATAGCCGCGCCCAAGCGGGTCTTTTTCCGGGTCGAGCAGCATCAGTACCCGCTGGCGCTGGTAGTCATGCATCAAGAAGAACCAGAGCACCGGCATGAAGGCGCAGATGAGCAGCACCGCCAGGCCGATCAGCCACCAGCTGATCCCCGCCAGGAAGATGACGAAGAAGCCGGAGGCAGCCACCAGAATGGAGGTGCCGAGATCGGGCTGGGCGGCGATCAGCAGGGTGGGCAGCAGCACCATCACCAGGGCGATGACCACATGGCTGAATTTGGGGGGCAGCGAATGGCGGCTGAGCCAGGCTGCCACCATGATGGGCATGGAGACCTTCATCACCTCGGAGGGCTGGAACTTCATGAAGCCGAGATCCAGCCAGCGCTGGGCCCCCTTGCCGATGTGGCCGAACACGTCCACCGCAATGAGCAGCAGCACCACCACTACGAACAGCGGCACAGACCAGCGCGCGTAGAGGGAAGGAGGCAGCTGGGCCATGCCGATCATCAGGCCGAAGGCCAGTCCGCCGCGCACCAGCTGGCGCACGATGGAGTCCACGCTCTGACCTGAGGCAGAGTAGAGCACCACCATGGAGAGGGACATCAGGGCCAGCAGGCCGAGAAACAGCGGCAGGTCGATATGCAGCCGGTACCAGATGCTCTGTCGCTGCGCGGAATTACTCATGGGAAACGGCCTCGGGTGATGTGGGCGGCTGCTTGGGAGCCGGTGGCAACTGGGGTTCTGGTGGCACCAGATAGGCATCCAGCATCTGGCGTGCCACTGGCGCGGCCATGCTACTGCCGCCGCCGGCGTTTTCCAGCACCAAGGCGACTACGGCCTTTGGGGCGTCAAACGGAGCAAAGGCGACGAACAGGGCGTTGTCACGGTGTTCCACCTTCATGGTGCTGGCGTCGTAGACCTGGTTCTCTTTCATGCCCACCACCTGGGCGGTGCCTGACTTGCCTGCCGCTTTGTAGGGGGTGTTGGCAAAGGCGCGGCGCCCGGTGCCTTCAGTGCCGTTGATGACGCGCCACATGCCGTCCTTGGCTACCTGCCAATAGGCATCATTCTTGGCCTTGAGCGCCATGTTCGGGTTGACGGGGGCGTTGACAACCCCATCCTGCGAGGCCGTGCTCTTGAGCAGGTGTGGCGTCACATCGTGGCCGTTCTGGGTCAGTATGCTGGTGGCCTTGGCCAGCTGGATCGGGGTGGCGCTCCAGTAGCCCTGACCGATACCGACAGAGATGGTGTCACCCTGATACCAGGGCTGGCGCCAGCGAGCCATCTTCCAGTCTCTTGATGGCATGACCCCCTTGGTCTCCTCATAGATATCGACCCCACTGTACTGACCAAAGCCAAATTTGGTCATGTAGTTATGCATTTTGTCGATGCCGACCCGATAGGCGAGATCGTAGAAATAGGTATCTGCCGACACCTCGATGGCGCGGTAGACATCAAGCCAGCCATGGCCCCAGCGGCGCCAGTCGCGAAACTTCTTGGTGGTGCCCGGGATGGAGAAGCTGGGGCCGCCGAAGTAGCGGTAGTTGGGGGTGATGGCCCCCTCGTTCAACCCCATCACTGCCAGCATGGGCTTGACGGTGGAGGCGGGGGCATAGATGCCCTGAGTGGTGCGATTCACCAGCGGGCGGGCCGGATCGTTGAGCAGCGCCGAATAGTTGGTGTTAGAGATGCCGGTCACGAACAGGTTGGGGTCGTAGCTCGGGCTCGACTCCATGGCCAGGATGGCGCCGGTATTGGGATCCATCATGACGATGGCGCCCCGGCGACCGGCCAGCAACTCTTGTGCTTTAAGCTGCAGGCGAATGTCGATGTTGAGGTAGATGTCCTTGCCGGGCTCGGGTGGCTGGAATTTGAGGGTGCGCACCACGCGGCCGCGGTTGTTGACCTCGACCTCCTGATACCCGGCCACCCCGTGCAGCTGATCCTCGTAGAACTTCTCCACTCCCTGCTTGCCGATATCCTTGGTGGCGGCATAGTTGGCGAGCTTGTCCTCCTTGTCGAGGCGCTCCACGTCGCGGGTGTTGATCTTGGCCACGTAGCCCAGCGCATGAGTGAGGGTGTCACCAAACGGATAGTAGCGCTTGAGGTAGGCCTCTATGCTGGCGCCCGGATAGTTGTGCTGGTTGACCGAGAAGAGCGCGACCTGATACTCGGTCAGCTTCTCGAACAGAGCCACCGGCTTGAAACGGCGCTGGCGTTTGACCTCGGCCAGGAACTTCTCCTTGGTGCCTTCCGGCAGTGCCAGCAGGGTGATCAGTTCGTCGGCGGTCTTTTCCAGGTCTTTGGTCTCTTCCGGCACGATTTCCAGGCTGTAGACGGGGCGGTTCTCCGCCAGCAGCACACCGTTGGCGTCATAGATGAGGCCACGTGGCGGCGCCACGGGCACGACCCGGATCCGGTTGTCATTGGAGCGGGTCTGATAGGTCTCGAAGGATTCGACCTGCAGGTAATAGAGATTACCCAGCAGCACCAGCATCAGCACTATCATGCCAATGTAGGCGACCAGGGTGCGTCGGAAGAAGAGGCGACCCTCGGCGCTGTGGTCGCGCATTTCGATGCGATTCTTCAGCATGCCGCTACCTTATGACAGACGAAGGGAGAAGACAAAAACCCCATGGGTTATTCCCTGTGGTACGGATGATTGGTAGTGATGCTCCAGGCGCGATAGAGGCTCTCGGCCACCAGCACCCGCACCAGCGGGTGGGGCAGGGTCAGCGGCGACAGCGACCAGCTCTGCTCGGCGGCGGCCTTGCACTCGGGCGACAAGCCCTCCGGGCCCCCGACCAGCAGTGCCACGTCGCGACCATCCAGCTTCCAGGCTTCCAGTTGCACGGCGAGCTGCTCCGTGGTCCAGGGTTTGCCGGGAATATCCAGGGTCACGATACGCGAGCGGCCAGCGGCGGCCAGCATGGCTTCCCCTTCTTTTTGCAGGATGCGGGGAATATCGGCATTTTTGCCGCGCTTTCCGGCGCCGATCTCGACCAGCTCGAACGGCATGTCTTTGGGGAAACGGCGACGGTACTCTTCGAAGCCACGCTCTACCCAGGCAGGCATCTTGGTGCCCACTGCAATCAACTGGATCTTCATCGTTTGTTACACTTGTGCTCTGTTATTGCGCATTCACTTGAGCGGTAGCGCCCCAGAGTTTTTCCAGTTGGTAGAAGTCGCGATATTCGTCCTGCATCACGTGCACTATGGCTTGTCCCAGGTCCACCAGTACCCATTCCCCCGTGAGCTGGCCCTCCACGCTCAGCAGATCGAGCCCGGCATGGCGAGCTTCGCTGGCCAGATGATGGGCGATGGCGCTGACGTGGCGACTGGAGTTGCCGGAACAGACGATCATGGTGTCTGTGATGCTGGATTTACCGCGCACATCAAGGGTGATGATGTCGCGGCCTTTCATGTCATCGATCTTGTCGACGATAAAGGCATGCAGTTCTTGGCCTTGCAATGATCTTCTCCTGTGTTCCGACGCCTGAGGGCGGCGGATTATATCATGGTCACTCCCGTTTCCCAGTCTGGCGAAGGGGAGTGGAACGGGGGCCGTGCCCGCTTGGCAAACCAGGCCCCTGTTGATCAATATAGTGCGCAACCGGCAGAGACAATAGTCGGCGCCGGTTGCGGTCAGCTTGCCGGGTAGAGGCCTTGCTGCCGAATGTAATCGGCCACCGACGGCGGCAGCAGGTAGCGGGGATCCTCCCCGGCCGCCAGCAGGGCTCTGAGCCGGGTGGCCGACAGCTCGATGGGTTGGTTGTCCGCCAGCCAGATATGGCCGGCCAGGCGCTGGTGCAGCGCGGTGGCATCCGTGGTGTGATGGCGAGCCAGCAGCTCGGCAACTTCCCCCGGGTAATCAGGTTGCCAGCCCGGTCGCACACTCACCACCAGGTGGGCATGATCGAGCAGCTCTTGCCAGCGGTGCCAGCCAGGCAGGCCGAGCAAGGAGTCCATCCCCATCAGAAAGCAGAGCGGGGTGTCGGGCAGTTCATGACGCAGCTCAATCAGGGTGTCTATGGTCCAGGAGGGCTTGTCCCGCTTGAGCTCCCGCTCATCCACCACGAATCCCGCATTCTCTGCGGCCGCCAGTTTGACCATAGCGAGGCGCTGCTCGCTCGAACAGAAGGGGTTGGCGCGATGGGGGGGAATATGGTTCGGGATCAGCCGGATTTCGGCCAGCCCGATAGCGTCCCGCGCCTCGATAGCCGGTCGCAGGTGGCCGATATGGATAGGGTCGAAGGTGCCGCCAAGCAGGCCGATAGGAGCCCTCAGCAGGCTGATCGCAGCCTTCAGCACGGGCTGCTCTCCATGACCAGCGGCAACGGGGTGCCATCGCGAAAACCCAGGGCTATGGTCTGCAACATCAGCCAGGCTTGCTCGGTGTCGAAGCGACGCTGGGCGTCGTCAAGCTGGGCCATCAGCTGCCACAGCTGCTGCAATTTGGTGAAGGGCAGCCGGGTCAGGGCCTGCTGGATCAACTGCTGGCGGCTCTGCCAGATACGCAGGCGGGAGAAGTGTTCCACCAGCGGTTGACCGGCTCTGGCGGCCAGGGCCAGCTCGGTGAGCTGCTCCAGCTCGCGGCACAGGGCCCAGGCGAGCATGCCGGGCTCTGTGCCCTCGGCACGCAGGGCCAGCAGGATGCGCTGGGCCCGGTTCACCTTGCCCTCCAGCAGGGTATCGATGAGCTGGAATGGCGTGAAATGGGCGTGGCGTACTATGGTCTCTTGCAGATAGGCGACGCTGATGGGCTGGGGCGGCGCCAGCAGGGTCAGCTTTTCTATCTCCTGGCTGGCGGCCAGCAGGTTGCCCTCGTAGGAGTGGCACATGAAGTTGATGGCATCCGGCAGCGCCTTGAGGCCGAAACGTTGGAAGCGGGCGCTCATCCAGCGCGGAAAGAAGCGTGGCTCGGGGTGATTGACCGGCACATAGGTGCCGTTCTGGCTGAGCTTGTCGAACCAGGCCGCCTTCATCTGGGTTTGGTTGAGGCGACCACCGCTGAGCACCAGCAGCAGATCCGGATGCAGTTGCTTGCCAATCTCGCTGATGCGGGCGGCCAGATCTTTGTCGACCTTGGCCGGCAGCTCCAGCTCGATGATTTGGCGGGCGGAGAAGAGGCTCATGGCCTGACAGGCATCATAAACCTGATTCCAGTCCAGTCCCTGCTCCACCACGAAGGTATGGCGCTCATCGAACCCTTGTTTGCGGGCGGCCTGACGGATGGCGTCGATGGCCTCCAGCTTGAGCAGGGGCTCGTCACCAAAGATGAGGTAGCAGGGCTTGAGCCCTGCCTTGAGATGATCCGCAAACTGCTCGGGGTAGATCCGCATCAGAACTTGGCCTGGTTGAGTAGGTGGGTCGCAAGGTCGATGGCCTGCTCTTGCAGCTTGAGCAGGGGCTCGTCACCAAAAACGAGGTAGCAGGGCTTGAGCCCTGCCTTGAGGTGATCCGCAAACTGCTCGGGATAGACTCTCATCAAGATACTCGCATCAGAACTTGAGCTGGCTCAGCTGGCGGATAACCAAGTTCGCGGCCTGCTCCTGCATCTCCTTGCCAAGCTGCTCCTGCTCGCGGGAAGAGGCCAGCGCCGCATCCGGCTTGTTCAGGAAGCTGCGGTTGAAGGTGATGGGGAAGACCTGGGTCGGCTTGCCCGGCATGGAGACGGTGAACTGGGTGTTGTAGCCCAGCAAGTATTCACGGGCCTGGCCGATGGCGTCGACCGAGGCAACCTGGCTGGTGCTGCTGACACCGGACAGGGTCAGCACAGGTATGCCCTCTTTGTCGGCGAGCTTGACGCCCGCCGCCTTGAGGCGGGTGGTGACCAGTCGGTATAAGTCGCTCTTGTTGTCACCGACCACCTTCATGGTCATCAACTCGGGCGGGATTGCCGTGCCTCGCATCTGAAAACCGCAAGCCTGCAACAGCAGGCCCATCAGCACGATAGCCATCCAGCGAATGAGGGGGGTGCCCATATGAAATCCTCTTTGCATAAAGTGAAGCACGGCGGGCGCAGGGCCCGCCGTCATCCTCGTTGGCAACGATCAGCGGACCTCTTCCCTGTCTCCCCTTTGCACGGGGAGGCGCAACATGCGCCCTCCCTGGCAAGGGGGGGACGAGGTCCTCGCTACCATCAGTTAGCGACAATATTGAGCAGCTTGCCCGGCACATAGACGACCTTGCGAACCGTCAGACCATCGGTGAATTTCTGCACCGAGGCATCGGCCATGGCCAGCTTCTCGACATCAGCCTGGCTGATCTCGGCCGGTACGGTCAGCTTGCCGCGCATCTTGCCGTTGATCTGCACCACCACCAGCTTCTCGGTCTCGACCATGGCCGCGTCATCGGCCACCGGCCATGCAGCGTGATCCACGTCGTCACCCTTGCCCAGCATCTTCCACAGCTCGAAGCCGATGTGCGGGGTGATGGGGGAGAGCATGATTACCACAGCTTCCAGTGCTTCCTGCATCAGGGCGCGGTCCTGCTCGTCACAGCCCAGCTTGGAGAGGTTGTTCATCAGCTCCATGATGGCGGCGATGGCGGTGTTGAAGGTCTGACGGCGACCCACGTCGTCGCTCACCTTGGCGATGGTCTTGTGCAGTTCACGGCGTACCGCTTTCTGCTCGTTGGTGAGAGCCGCCACATCCAGTGCGGCAACAGCGCCACCAGAGACGTGCTCGAAGGTGGTGCGCCACAGGCGACGCAGGAAGCGCTGGGCCCCCTCCACGCCGGAGTCGGACCACTCCAGGGTCATCTCGGCCGGGGAGGCGAACATCATGAACAGACGGACGGTATCGGCGCCGTAACGCTCCACCATCAGCTGCGGGTCTATGCCGTTGTTCTTGGACTTGGACATCTTGGTCATGCCGGAGTGGATCACTTCACGGCCCTCAAGGTCGATGGCCTTGGTGATGCGACCTTTCTCGTCACGCTCGACCTTGACGTCGGTCGGGCTGACCCAGACGTTGCCGCCTTTTTCGTCTTTGTAGTAGAAGGCGTCGGCCAGCACCATGCCCTGGCAGAGCAGACGCTTGAACGGCTCGTCGCTGTTCACCAGCCCTGCGTCACGCAGCAGCTTGTGGAAGAAGCGGGCGTAGAGCAGGTGCATACAGGCGTGCTCGATGCCGCCGATGTACTGATCCACCGGCAGCCAGTGGTTGGCAGCAGCCGGGTCCAGCATGCCCTTGTCGTAGTCGGGGGAGCAGTAGCGAGCGTAATACCAGGAGGACTCCATGAAGGTGTCGAAGGTATCAGTCTCGCGGAACGCTTCCTGACCCTTGTAAGTGGTCTTGGCCCACTCGGCGTCGGCCTTGATCGGGCTCTGGATACCGTCCATCACCACATCTTCCGGCAGCAGTACCGGCAGTTGATCTTCCGGGGTCGGCACGACGGTGCCGTCCGCCAGGGTCAGCATCGGGATGGGGGCACCCCAGTAACGCTGACGGGAGACGCCCCAGTCACGCAGACGGAAGTTGACGGTGCGCTTGCCCTTGCCGAGCGCTTCCAGCTTGCTGGCGATGGCATCGAAAGCTGCCTGGAGCTCGAGACCGTCGAACTCGCCGGAGGCGAACAGCACGCCCTTCTCGGTGTAAGCGGCTTCGCTCACATCCACCTCGCCATCGGCTGGCTTGATGACCGCCTTGATGTCGAGGCCATATTTGGTGGCGAACTCATGGTCGCGCTGGTCGTGACCCGGAACCGCCATCACGGCGCCGGTGCCGTAGTTCATCAGCACGAAGTTGGCGACCCAGACCGGCACCTTGCGGCCATCCAGCGGGTGAATGGCATAGAGGCCGGTGGCCATGCCCTTCTTCTCCATGGTGGCCAGCTCAGCTTCGGCTACCTTGGTGTTCTTGCACTCGTCGATAAAGGCGGCCAGCTCCGGATTGGTCGCAGCAGCCTGCAGCGCCAGCGGGTGACCGGCGGCGATACCGACATAGGTGACGCCCATGAAGGTGTCCGGACGGGTGGTGTAGACTTCCAGCTGCTCAGCCTGACCGTCGATGGCGAAGCTGATGTTGACCCCTTCGGAGCGGCCAATCCAGTTGCGCTGCATGGTCTTGACCATCTCCGGCCAGCCGTCCAGATTGTCGATATCGCTGAGCAGCTCTTCGGCGTAGTCGGTGATCTTGATGAACCACTGGGGGATCTCTTTCTGCTCCACCGGGGTGTCGCAGCGCCAGCAGCAGTTGTCGATCACCTGCTCGTTGGCCAGTACCGTCATGTCGTTCGGGCACCAGTTGACGGAGGAGGTTTTCTTGTAGACCAGCCCCTTCTCGTACAGCTTGGTGAAGAACCACTGCTCCCAGCGGTAGTAATCCGGCTTGCAGGTCGCCAGCTCGCGATCCCAGTCATAGCCCAGCCCCAGCATCTTCAGCTGGTTCTTCATGTATTCGATGTTTTCGTAGGTCCAGGGGGCCGGTGCCGTGTTGTTTTTGACTGCGGCGTTCTCCGCCGGCAGACCGAATGCGTCCCAACCTATGGGTTGCAGCACGTTCTTGCCATTGAGGCGTTGATAACGGGAGATCACATCACCTATGGTGTAGTTGCGAACGTGCCCCATATGTAGACGACCAGACGGATAGGGGAACATGGAGAGACAGTAGAACTTTTCCTTGTCTACTTTCTCCACCGCCTTGAAGGTTTTCTTGGCATCCCAGTGCTGTTGCACTGCTGGTTCTATGGATTGGGGAACGTATTGCTCTTGCATTGGTGACATCCGGATCTGTGAAATGAATAGATAAATCAGCTGGGAAATCGCAATAGAATACCCATATCCAGCGGCGGCAACAACCGCCAGCATCCGTCAGCCCTTATGCCGGGCATGATCAGGGTTCAGTAGAGGAGTAACGACCATGGACAAGCGTCAAAAAGGGTACGAAGCCTTCATTGCCGAGTTGCAAAAACAGTGGCAAGAGACTGAAGAGTTTCAGGGGGAGCGCCTCAACCGGATGATCGCCAAGGTGCAGGCCTATCTGGAGGCGGCCGGTGACCTGACTCAGGATGAGCTGGCGCTGATTGCCGAGTACGTGAAGCGGGATCTGGGCAACTATGACGAGGGGCGCGCCGAGGTGGAGGAGTCTGCCTTTATGCTGGCTCTCAAAGATACCGCCTGGTCCTGGCTGGCGGACGTGACCGACCGCGCCCAGGTGGAGTGGCGCGAGCTGGCCGACGAGCTGGAGCACAAGGGGGTGTACGAGGCGGGTGACTGGGTGGGCCTCGGCGTCATGGTGTGCGAGCAGTGTGGCTGGCGCCATACTGTGCTGCATCCACAGCCGCTGGATACCTGCCCCGAGTGCGGCGGTTACGAGTATCACCGCGAGCCGCTCTCGCCCTGATCCCGTCAGATAACCAGATGGAAAGAGGCGCCCAGGGGGCGCCTCTTGTATTCAGCGATGAGCCGGACTGCCGGTTCAGAGCTCGCGGGCCCAGGGATGAGCACGGGGGCGCAATGCCAGTGCCAGACCGAGCAGCAGGGCCGTCAGCCCGTACAGCGGCCAGCTGCCAAAGCGAAGGTAGGGGGTCGAACCGTGGGCTGGACGCACCTCGGCTCTCAGCACCCCGGCCTCGAACTGCGGGAGCTGGGCTATGATGCTGCCGTCGATCTCGGTGACTATGGTGATGCCGGTGTTGGTGTTGCGCAGCAGCGGGCGAGCCAGCTCCAGCGCGCGCATGCGGGCTATTTCCATGTGCTGCCAGGGACCGATACTGGTGCCGAACCAGGCATCGTTGGAGATGGTCAGCAGGAAGTCGGTATCCGGCTGCACGTTGCGGCGCACTTCGTCCGGGAAGATGATCTCGTAGCAGATGGCGACGGCGAACTTGAACCCCTTGGCGATCAGGTTCGGCTGCTGCGCATTCCCGCGACTGAAGGAGGACATGGGCAGGTTGAAGAGGGGCGCGATGGGACGCAGCAGATCTTCAAACGGCACGAACTCGCCGATGGGCAGCAGGTGGTGCTTGTAGTAGCGGTTCTGGTGCCCATAGTGATACGACTCCTTGCCATCCGCGTCCTGCACCCCCATGCCCAGCACGGTATTGAAGAAGCGCTGCTGCTCGAAATCATAATGAATGATGCCCACCAGCAGGCCGGTGTCGTTCACCTTCATTGCCTTGTCCAGGCTATCCAGGTAGTTGCCCATCTCCTTCTCGATGGCCGGGATCGCCGATTCCGGCCAGATGATGATGTCGGCATCCTGGTGCTCGCGGCTGAGATCCTGATACTTGCGCACCGTCGGTACCAGCGCCTCGGGATCCCATTTGAGAGACTGCGCTATGTTGCCCTGCACCAGGGCGACCTTGACCGGCTCGCCCCGGGTCACCCAGTTGATCTGCATCAGCCCCTGAGCGGCACCGATCAGCGCGACGGGCAGCAGCAGCCAGACCGGCTTGCGGCTCTGCCACACCAGCCAGAGAGCGGAGGCCGACAGTAGCAGTGCCAGCGTGATGCCCTGCACCCCCAGGATGGGGGCCAGGCCCTTGAGCGGCCCGTCGATCTGGCTGTAACCAAACCAGAGCCAGGGGAAGCCTGTCATCACCCAGCCGCGCAACCAGTCGGCCACCAGCCAGAGCGCCGGGAAGGCGAGCAGCCAGCGGCTCCAGTGACGACCACTGAAGAAGCGGGCGAAGGCCCAGCAGGCCAGAGTCGGGTAGAGCGCCAGATAGGCCGACAGCCCGACCAGCAGCACGAAGGCGACCGGCAGTGGTATGCCGCCAAACATGGTCATGCTGACGTGGATCCACCAGAGCCCGGGCAGAAACAGACCCATGGCATAGCCAAAGCCACGCCAGGCTGCCTGCCTGGGGTTGGCCTTGTCCAGCAGGGCATAGAGGCCGAGCAGGGACAGGATCACCAGCGGCCAGTAGTTAAACGGGGAGAAGGCCAGCACGGCGAGCGCGCCGGATGCCATGGCACAGAGGCTTGTCAGGAGTTTCGATTTCACGGGCAATAGAGGCTCGGATTGGACTGCAACAGGTTGATTGGCCGGTATCTTAACCTGTAAATACGGTCAACGGCGAGCCTCCCGGCTGTGGTGGGCGCCACCGGGCGGGAAACGGGAAATAAAGGGCGGCGTGCCGGGCAAAGGATGACGTGCGGGGTCAGAGGGTAGGGTTACCTTCTCCTGTGGCCAAATGGCAAGCGCCCCGACGATCGGGGCGCTGATGCTTCACGGCTGGCTGGGGGCCGCGCTGAATTTACTGGGCTTCAGACTGGGCCGCGACATGGTTGTCGGGGATCTTCACCTGCAGCTGCTGCAGGCGGCGCCTGTCGGCGTGCATCACCTTGAACAGGTAGCCGTCCAGCTCTATCTCCTCGCCCTTTTTCGGCAGGTGGCTGAAGGCGTGCATCACCAGACCGCCCACCGTATCCACCTCTTCATCGCTGAACTGGGTGCCGAAGAAGTCGTTGAAATCCTCGATCTCGGTGAGGGCGCTGACCGAGAAGACCCGCTTGCTGATGCGGCGGATCTCGTCCGGCTCATCTTCGATGTCATCAAACTCGTCGTCGATCTCGCCGACGATGAGCTCCAGTATGTCTTCAATGGTCACCAGACCCGAGACGCCACCAAACTCGTCCACGACGATGGCCATGTGGTAGCGTTCTTCACGAAACTCCTTGAGCAGACGGTCGACCCGCTTGCTCTCGGGCACGATCACGGTAGGGCGCAAGATTTTTTCGAGCTGCAGCGGCTCGCTGGCGTGATGGCCGCCAAACCCGAACGGCAGCAGATCCTTTGCGAGCAAGATGCCCTCCACATGATCCTTGTCTTCGTTGATCACCGGGAAGCGGGAGTGACCGGATTCGATGATCACGGGCAAGATGTCGTCCACCGGCTGGGACTTCTCTATGGTGACCATCTGGGAGCGGGGGATCATGATGTCGCGAACGCGCAGCTCGGCAATTTCGAGCACGCCTTCAATCATGTCCTTGGTGTCCTGATCGATAAGATCGCGCTCCTCGGCATCGGCTATCACATCCACCAAATCGTTGCGGTCTTTTGGCTCGCCCTGGAAGAGTTGGCTGAGTTTGTCGAGCCAGGTTTTCTTCGGCGAGCCGGTACTAGGGTGATCGTCGGTCATTTTTTCTCTTGGTTACTCGCTTGAACACATTTGGAATTGTCTTGGTGATATAAGGATGGCCATCGGCTGTTTCAAGGCGATGACTGTCCCGTCCTTTACGCGTTTACTCTTCGTCGTTCAGATAAGGGTCGGCAAAACCGAGTTCCTGCATGATGTCGCGCTCAAGCGCTTCCATCTCTTCGGCTTCCTCATCCTCGATATGGTCATAACCTAGCAGATGCAGACTGCCGTGCACAACCATGTGGGCCCAGTGGGCCTCCAGCGGTTTGTTCTGCTCAACAGCTTCCTGTTCCACCACCTGGCGGCAGATGACGAGATCGCCGAGCAGCGGCAGTTCCATGCCGGGTGGCGCCTCGAACGGGAAGGAGAGCACATTGGTGGGCTTGTCCTTGCCGCGATAGGTGAGGTTGAGCTCGCGGCTCTCCGCCTCGTCAACGATGCGCACCGTCACCTCTGCCTCTTGCTGAAAGCCCAGTATGGTGCCGTCAAGCCAGCCTTGCAGCCTGGCTTCGCTCGGCAGATCTTCCGTCTGAGCGCAGGCCAGTTGCAGATCCAGGGTCACACTCATTGGGCACTCTCTTTATGGGCTTTGGCAGGGATGGACTCGGCCTGTTTGGCGTCGAACGCCTCGTAGGCCTGCACGATACGGGCGACCACCGGATGGCGTACCACGTCTTTGGATTCAAAGAAGTTGAACGACAGGCCGTCGACCCCTTGCAGCACTTCCAGGGCATGGCGCAGGCCGGACTTGGTGCTGCGCGGCAGATCCACCTGGGTGATGTCGCCGGTGACCACCGCCTTGGAGTTGAAGCCGATGCGGGTCAGGAACATCTTCATCTGCTCCGTGGTGGTGTTCTGGGCCTCATCCAGGATGATAAAGGCATCGTTGAGGGTGCGACCGCGCATGTAGGCGAGCGGCGCTACCTCGATGATGTTGCGCTCCATCAGCTTCTCGACCCGCTCAAAGCCCAGCATCTCGAACAGGGCGTCGTAGAGCGGGCGCAGATAAGGATCGACCTTTTGGGAGAGATCGCCGGGCAGAAAACCGAGCTTCTCGCCCGCTTCCACCGCCGGGCGGGTCAGCAGGATGCGGCGTATCTCCTGACGCTCCAGCGCGTCTACCGCCGCTGCCACCGCCAGATAGGTCTTGCCGGTACCGGCCGGGCCTATGCCGAAGCTGATGTCGTGCTGGACTATGTTGGCGATGTACTGCGCCTGATTGGGGCTGCGTGGTTTGATGAGGCCGCGCTTGGTCTTGACAGTCACCTCCTTGCCATGGGGGACGCTGGCGGCCGGTTCGTCATCTTGCTCCAGCACCCGCGACTCCTGAATGGCCAGGTGCACCATCTCTGGCACTATGTCGGTCACCTTGCCGCCCTTGAGGGGCTGGGTTTCCACATAGAGGTGCTTGAGGATGACGGCTGCGGCATCCAGCTGGGCCGGTTTGCCCACCAACTGGAAGTGGCTGTCACGGTAGCTGATCTCGACGCCGAGGCGGCGTTCCAGCTGCTTGATGTTGTCATCGAAGGGACCGCACAGGCTGGCGAGGCGCTGATTGTCGGCGGGCTCCAGATGCAGGTTCAGGGTCGAGATATGTCGGCTCAAAATATCCTCGTCTTGATGCAGTGCCCATCAGGCCAGGCCAGATGGGCACGAAGAGATTAGTGGGGAGTGAAGGCGGCTACGCCCAGCTCGTCCGGCACGTTGTCTGGACGGCGTGCCAGGATCTCGCGTGGCGCCGTGGCAATGCGCAGGTTCATCTCATCCTCGCCGCGGATAAAACGACCGCGCAGGGAGTTGGGGCGTACCTCGGTGATCTCCACGTCGGCAAAGCCGCCGATCAGGGTGTGCAGCCCTTCGAAGTTGACCACCCGGTTGTTCTCGGTGCGGCCACACAGCTGCATGGGGTCGAGCCGGGAGGGACCTTCCACCAGGATGCGCTGGGTGGAGCCCAGCATGGCACGGCCAATCTGCATCGACTGGTTGTTGATGACATGCTGCAGCCGTGCCAACCGGGCCTTTTTCACTTCCATGTCGACGTCGTCGGGCATGTCGGCGGCCGGCGTGCCGGGGCGCGGGCTATATATGAAGCTGAAGCTCATGTCGAAGTTGATCTCTTCGATAAGCTTCATGGTGGCCTCGAAATCCTCGTCCGTCTCGTTCGGGAAGCCGACGATGAAGTCGGAACTGATGGTGATGTCGGGACGGGCGGCGCGCAGGCGACGGATCTTGGACTTGTACTCCAGCACGGTATGCGGGCGCTTCATCATGGTCAGGATGCGATCCGAACCACTTTGCACCGGCAGGTGCAGGAAGCTGACCAATTCCGGCGTGTCCTTGTAGACCTCGATGATGTCGTCGGTGAACTCGATCGGGTGACTGGTGGTGTAGCGAATACGGTCTATACCATCGATGGCAGCGACCAGTCGCAGCAGCTCGGCGAAGGAGCAGATGCTGCCATCAAAGGTCGGGCCCCGGTAGGCGTTGACGTTCTGGCCCAGCAGGTTCACCTCGCGCACGCCCTGTTCGGCGAGCTGGGCGATTTCGTAGAGCACGTCGTCCATCGGCCGGCTCACCTCCTCGCCACGGGTGTAGGGCACCACGCAGAAGGAGCAGTATTTGGAGCAGCCTTCCATGATGGAGACGAACGCAGTGGCGCCTTCGGCACGGGGTTCCGGCATGTTGTCGAATTTTTCGATCTCGGGGAAGGCGATGTCCACCTGGGCACCCCGGCCTTCCTGCACCTGCTTGATCATGGCGGGCAGGCGATGCAGTGTCTGGGGACCGAAGACGATATCCACATAGGGGGCGCGAGTGCGAATGTTGTCCCCCTCCTGAGAGGCGACACAGCCACCCACACCGATCACCAGACCGGGCTTGTTGGCCTTGAGTTTTTTCCAGCGCCCCAGCTGATGGAACACCTTCTCCTGTGCTTTTTCGCGGATGGAGCAGGTATTCAGCAGCAAGACATCTGCCTCTTCGGGCTCCTCGGTCAGTTCATAGCCATTGCTGGCATCCAACAGGTCGGCCATCTTGGACGAGTCGTACTCGTTCATCTGG
This sequence comes from Aeromonas sp. 1HA1, assembly GCF_029237385.1. Lineage (NCBI taxonomy): Bacteria > Pseudomonadati > Pseudomonadota > Gammaproteobacteria > Aeromonadales > Aeromonadaceae > Aeromonas > Aeromonas sp. 1HA1. The sequence goes on along the minus strand of NZ_JAACGC010000018.1, from coordinate 23,499 downwards.
CAACCCCAGGTTTTAATGTGAAGTTTCTTGCTCATTGCTTCTCTTGACTTGTGTTGAAATCGGCATGGTCAAAGGACCGGGCATTTTACTCCGCAATCTGGATACTGCCTAGCTAATATCCAGCCCGTCATGGGGCTCTCTCCCTCTTGGCCGGCCGGTATTTGCTCGGGCTTTCTCCTTGATTTTGCGTGGCAATTCGCAAATTGTCTCACTGTTTCTGCCGGTCCCTTGCGGTATCATGTCTCCATTCGGTTTGGCCCCGTCTACCCTTGTCCGGGGCGTCCCCTTTCAGGAATCAAGTTATGGAACAGTGTGATATCGCTATTGTCGGCGCTGGCATGGTCGGTGCCGCTACCGCCTGTCTGCTGGCGGCGCAGGGCCTCTCCATTCGGGTGATAGAGACCCAATTGCCCGAGCAATACGCCTGCTCGCAGCCGCTGGATCTGCGGGTTTCCGCTATCAGCCAGGCCTCGGTGGCGTTGCTGGCTCAGGCTGGCGCCTGGTCGCACCTGCAGCAGATGCGACTCTGTCCCTACCGCCGGCTGGAGACCTGGGAGCTGGATGGTTTTGCCACCCGTTTTAATGCGGCCGATCTGGGCCTGCCCCTGCTTGGCTACATCATCGAAAACCGGCTGGTGCAGCTGGCCCTGCTCAAGCGGATGGAGGATTTTCCCAACATCCAGACCCACACACCGGCGGCGGTCACTCGCCTGCAGCAGGGGGGGAACGAGGCGGTACTGACCCTGGACGATGGCACTGAACTCGCCGCCCACTGGGTGTTGGCCTGCGATGGCGCCGAATCCCAGATGCGCCAGCTGGCGGGCATAGGCGTGTCGCGCTTCGAGTATCGCCAGCACTGTATGCTGATCAATATCGACACAGCGTTTGCACAGGAAGACATCACCTGGCAGCAATTTACCCCGAGCGGCCCGCGTGCCTTCCTGCCGCTGCCCGGCCAGCATGGCTCCCTGGTGTGGTATGACAGCCCGGCCCGCATTCGCGCCCTGTCGGCCATGAGCAACGAAAGGCTGGGGGAGGAGGTGCGCCGCCACTTTCCGGCCCGGCTCGGCGGGTTTACCGTTACGGCCAAGGGGAGTTTCCCGCTGGTACGACGCCACGCCAACGACTATCACGCCGGTCGGGTAGTGCTGCTCGGCGATGCCGCCCACACCATCAACCCGCTGGCGGGGCAGGGGGTCAATCTCGGCTTCAAGGACGTGGCCTGCTGGGCCGGGTTACTGGAAAAGGCCGGTGCCGACTGGCATCAGCTGGCCCTGGCGGAGCGTTACGAGCGTCGCCGTCGCTCCGATAACCTGTTAATGCAATCGGGGATGGATCTCTTCTACGGGGTGTTCAGCAACGAGATAGGTCCCCTCAAGTTGGCCCGCAATCTGGCCCTCAATCTGGCGGACAAGGCAGGCCCGGTCAAGGAGATGGCGCTGCGCTATGCGCTGGGGTTGGTATAAGACGCCGAGCGCCATCACGAGGGATCTGAGTTAATAAACAAGGCACTGCTGGTGCTCGCGGGCCTATTTTCCATCTATTCCCGCTGCTCTGGCGAGTCGATGGCCCCCTTGCCGGTTTCCTCCGTCGGCGGCGAAAGCCGTGCCTCCAGCGCCTCGCAGATGCCGGCTCGTCGCTATGAGTGCGATGGTCGTGAGTATTGTTCCCAGATGACCTCCTGCGACGAGGCAACCTGGTTCCTCAACACTGCCCGAATATGAAGATGGACGGGGATGGGGAAGGGAGGGCTGGCGGTGCCCGATGCGGCGCTCTATTGCGTCAAAGGGGCGGGTAAACACCGCCGTCACTGCGCCAACTGTTGATCCTTGCTGCTGCTCTCATTCTGAATGCGCCCCTTTATGGGGCGCACTGTTTTGGCCGCCCGTGAGCGTTGGTATCAGCGCTCGGGAGTGGCCGATACCGGCGTGGGGTGGCTGGCGATCACCTGCCTGACGAAGTGATCCCGGATGGGGTCGGCCACATCAGGGTTCCATACCATGCTGACTTCCCACTCGGAGCCGGGGCCAAAGAGGGGGTAGAGAGTGACATCGGAGCCTGCGATAAAGCTGACGCTGCGCGGCAGTATGGCGTTGCCGATGCCTGCGGCCACCAGTGCCACCAGGGTCTGGATATCTTCGGCTTCCTGGATCATGCCCGTCAGCCGGTTGGCGCCGAGAAAACCGGCGATCTGCTGGCTGAGACCGGGACAGCGGCGGCCCACCATCTGCAGCAGTGGCTGGCTGGCCAAGGCGTGCTGGACATCGAATGCGGCCGGATCGGGCGCGGTCATCCGGGTCGGTACTGCCAGCACCAGCCGATCGATCAGCAGCCGGTGTTCCCGCAGCTGTGGTATCTGGGGCCTGCGCATAAAGCCAAGCTGCAACTGGCCGGAGAGCAGCTGCTCCTGCTGGATGGCGGAGGGCATATCCTGCAGATGGACCATCACGTCCGTGACCTGCTGTTTGAAGCGGGCCACCAGCGCAGGGGCCAGTGCAAAGCTCGACAGGCCGAAACCAATCTTGAGCCGCCCGGCCACGCCACTCGCCACCGCCAGCGCGTGGCTTTCAAACTCCCTGCCGTGTTCGACCAGTGCGCTCGCCTGGGTGAGCAGCTGGGCGCCGATGGCCGTTAATCCGGCGCCGTGGCGACCGCGATTGAACAGGGTGCTGCCAAGGGCCTGCTCCAGCCCCTGGATCTGCTTGGTCAGGGCCGGTTGGGTGATGAACAGCCGGCTGGCGGCTTCCCGGTAGTTGGCGGTCTCGGCCAGCGTCACAAACGCCTGCAGTTGCCTCAGGTCGAATTTCATTCCATATGGTTATCTAAAGTGGCGATTTATTGATTATAAATTATCTAATCGACTTGTTCTAATGGTCCGGTAAAGGGAGTCGCGGCTCCCTCCGACCTGAAACAAGGAGCCATATCATGTCGACTCAACGTTATCTTTTTTTGATCAAGGGAACCCTGGTGATGGCCCAGCCATTGGCGGCACCGGAGACGGGGGAGCTGCTAGCGAGCTTGTTGCAGCAGGGATTTTGGGTGGCCCCCCAGCAGGTCTGGGCGGGCAATGCCGAGCAGGCGCTGGCCTGTTACGAGCGTGCCGCCCAGCAACAGGCCTTTGCCGATGCGATCTCTGGCGCTGCACCCGAGTTGGCCGGGGTGTCTGCATGAGTACTGGTATGAGCGCCGATATGAGAACAGAAAGGAGTGCCGGCATGAGTAACATCACCTTGTCGGTATCCGCCCTGCTGCTCGATATGGATGGCACCCTGGTCTGCTCGACCGGTGATGTGGAGAAGGTGTGGCGGCTCTGGTGCCAGCATCATCAGCTTGCCCCCGAGCCGGTGCTGGCCATGTGTCACGGCATGCGCTCGCGGGAGGTGATCCGGGCGCTGGCCCCGCAACTGGATGTGGAGTGGGAGGCCGCGCGGCTCGACGAGCTGGAGATGGAACATACCGGTGGCGAGGCCATCGCCGGGTGTGACGAGCTGCTGCGCCGCTTGCCGCCACAGCGTTGGGCCATCGTGACCTCCGCCAGTGATCGGGTTGCTCGCCATCGCCTGAATTGTGCCGGTTTGCCGTTGCCCGCCGTGCTGGTGGGGGCCGAAGCGGTGACCAATGGCAAACCCGATCCCGAACCCTATCTGCTGGGCGCCGCGCGACTTGGCGTACCGCCCGCTCGCTGTCTGGTGTTCGAGGATGCGCCAGCCGGTATCGAGAGCGCCCTGCATGCAGGCTGCACCGTGGTGCAGGTAGGGGGCGATGCGCCGCTCAATCCGGCGGTGGTGGCGGTGATCCGCGACTGGCGAGAGGTGAAGGTGGAGTTGGGGGAAGGCGAGTCCCTGCTAGTGACGCTGCCCGCCTGAGCGGCGGAGCGCGCGGCGGCCGCATATTGCGGTATGAGTTATCGCCATCAGCACGGCCTGCCGCAATAAAAACGCCCCCGAACTCCGGGGGCGTTTTGCTATCTCAACCGTTATTTGAACACGCGGAAACGGCTGGTGTCGTCGATAAAGGTCTTGTCACCGGCCGGTTGCTTGATGCTGCCAAAGGGCATCTGGGCGCGCAACAGCCAGCTGGCGGGCAGGTTCCACTCCTTGCGCACTGCTTCGTCGATCAGCGGGTTGTAGTGCTGCAGGGAGGCGCCGATCTTCTCCTGAGCCAGGGTCGTCCAGACCGCAAACTGGGCAATGCCGGTGGCATGTTCGGACCAGATGGGGAAGTTGTCGGCATACAGCGCGAATTTCTGTTGCAGATCTTTGATGACGTCGGTGTCTTCGAAGAAGAGCACGGTACCGAAGCCGGCCCGGAAGCTGCCATCCACCTTGGCTTCACTTTGCGCATAGGCCTCCGGCGGTACTATCTTCTTCAGCTCCGCCTTGACGATGTCCCACAGCGTGTGGTGCTGGGCGCCAAACAGAATGACGGCACGGGAGCTCTGGGAGTTGAAAGAGGAGGGGCTGTGCTTGATGGCATCCTGGATGAGGACCGTCAGCTGCTCCGGTGTGTGAGAGACCTGGTCGCCCAGGGCATAGATGGTACGACGTGCTTTGATCTGTTCGATAAACGGACTGCTCATAACATCTCCTTGGTTTGACAGATAATCGCATTCGGCGGCCAGAGAGAAGGCCATCCGGCTCCGATTGTGCAAGCTATAGACTATAACACCGCCTTCCCGCTTAACCGTCAACGCACAGTGGTCACTGTTTTTACTTTTTGTGGATATACATATGCGCAGCCTGAATGAGAGCGCTCACATTGTTATCTTTTTTGTCAACTAGCCCTCGTTCAGCGTATTTAAATCAATGAGTAATCCGGTATTTTCACCATCAGATACGGTCACACCGGCTGTTCGCCCTCTTTCTGTTCGAGCGGGCGACGACTGCCGCTATCAGCGCAAGTGGCTGGGGCGGGATCGCTGGCATCCCTCTTCGTCACCGGAGAGTGGCGGTGAGTCTGGCTCCCCTTCGCTGACAATATCTGTCTTATCCCGGCGTGAGCGTAGCGGGCTGCGACAGTTCGGGCCGGGGGGGGATACCGCTCACCTTGTGCTGAACAGCATTTTTTTATCTTTATTTTCATATGATTAGTCTTTCATCTTGAACACCTTTTCCTGGCTCGGATGCTTTTGTATGAGGTGTCAGGCCGCGGGGGCCACTGGCGGAGTGAGCGGCGATTTGTATAGTGCAGGGGAAATTAATCAGGTTTGACAGGAGTACCCCATGGAGATGAAAAAGCACGGCATGAGCGCCCTGGCCCTGTTGGGCTCCCTGTTGCTGGTGAGCGGCGCAGTGCAGGCCTCGGAAACCCTCAACACCATACTCGGCGGCGGTGCCGGTGGCGTGGCGGGCACCATGATCGGCAAGGAGCTGGGAGGCGATACCGGCGCCCTGGTGGGAGCGGCCGTCGGTGGCGCGGCCGGTGGCGCCGCCACTGCCAACAAGGGCAACAAGAATGAAGCGGCCCTGGGGGGCGCAGTCGGTGCGCTGGGCGGGGCAGCCATCGGCAAGAGCGTGGGAGGCAGCACGGGCCAGCTGATCGGTGCTGGCATCGGCGGTGCCAGTGGGTCGGCCATAGGTGCCAAGACGGGAGACGGTCACAAGAGCAACAACGACCGCTACTACGACGATAGGCACAGGCATCACAAGAAACACAAGAAGCACAAGAAACACAGATGGCACCACGATGACTGATGTCAGCCGTGCTGGTTGGCGCACCATAGTGATGAGTCATAAGCAAAAGGGGCCAACCGGCCCCTTTTCGCATGCTGTGGTTCAGACCAGCCGGTGCTGGCGCCGTCCCTCGGCGAAGGCGTTGATGTTGTCGATCAGCTGATCCGCGAGACGCTGCATCGACTCCTCGCTGGCCCAGGCCACGTGTGGGGTCAGGATAAAGTTGGGGTATTGCAGGGCCTGCATCAGCGGGTGATCGGGGGGAGGCGGCTCGACGCTCGCCACGTCGAAGCCGGCACCACCGAGCCGGCCGTTGGCCAGCGCCCGCAGCAAGGCCTCTTCATCCACCAGACCGCCCCGGCCCACGTTGATCAGCAGGGCGCCCGGTTTCATCAGCGCCAGCTCCCGCTCGCCAATCAGGTGACGGGTGTAGGGGGTGAGCGGGCAGTGCAGGCTGATCACATCCGAGCTTTGCAGCAGCGCGTCCAGTGGCAGCCGATCTTCATCGTGACTGGCACCCACCTGACTCTGGGCGTAGCGCACCTCCATGCCGATCCCCTTGGCCCGCTCGCCGAGCGCCTGGCCCAGGGTGCCCTTGCCGATGATGCCGAGCCGCTTGCCGTGCAGATCCATGATGGGGTGATCGAAGAAGCAGAACTGGCCGCTCTGCTGCCAGCGCCCCTCCTGCAGAGATTGGCGCCAGGCGAACACATTGCGCGACAGGGCCAGCATCAGCGCCATGGCGTGCTCCGGCACCGAGGGGCCCGAATAGTTGCGGATGTTGCACACCCCGACGCCAGCGGCGCGGCATGCCTCCAGATCCACGTTGTCGCTGCCGGTGGCGGCCAGGGCGATGAGTTTCAGATCCGGCAATTGGGCCAGTTCGGCGGCACCGATGCGCACCTTGTTGATGATGGCGATGCTGGCGCATCGGAGCCGCTCCACCACCTGTTCGGGAGCCGTGCTCGCATGGCTTTGCCAGTGGTGGGGGAAGCCGGGATGGTGCAGGGTGACACCCGCATCCAGGGTATCGCTATCGAGAAAAACTATCTGCTGCATGACGCCTCCTGCCATTGGAGCCGTCATGATGCCAAACATGGGCGTCCGGGAGCCAGCCCGAACGGGCTCAGCGACGATCTGATCGCGACGGATGTGAGGCAGGCAGCATTTTGGCGCGGCGGCAGGGCTCAGAGCCAACCGAGGTGGGTGAGCCATCCCTGAATGCGGGTTGACGTCTCATCCAGATCCATCAGGGCGTAGGGACGGTAGTTGAGCTTGTGGCTGCGGCGGCTCTCGCTCTGGCGGGCCTCGGCGGCCAGCAGGGGCCAGCGGCCGCCCTCTTCCTGATAGAGGTCCAGGGTCGGCATGGTGGCCTGGGCTATCTGCTTGGCCAGGGTCTGATTGCTCTGCTGATTGGGGAAGAAGCCGTCCAGTAGCACCAGGGCATCGGGGGCGGGCAGTTGCTCGCTGGCGATGAGGTTGACGGCCCAGGCGGCGCTGGTGCCCTGCGCCAGTATCAGCTTGAAGCCCCCCTCCTGCAGCTTGGCGTCCCCCAGCATGCTGATGCGGGTGGCAAACTGCTTGCGAAAGTCATCAATGGCCTGCTGTTTCTTCTCGGCAGCGGGATCCAGCTCAATCTGTTGGGGGGAGGGGAGCAGCAGCAGGGTATCGAAGCCAAGCTGGCCGAGGGCGCGGGTCAGCTGCCACAGCTGGCCGCTGCGCTGCCAGTCCGGCAGCAGGATCGCCAGCCCGACATAGCTGTCGCTGTCGTGCTTGGCAAACAGCACCGTCTGCTTGTCTATCTGGATGCTGTTGGGTAGCCCCTGCCAGTCGCTATTTTGCCAGTAGTCGAGGGGCTGTGGCTTGGCGATGGGGGGCGCGACGTCGCTGGCCTGCGAAGCGTGACTTGCCAGCAGGGTCAGTAACAGCAGTGATAAGGATAATCTGGCCATAGTGCGCTCCCCGGTTAACTGAGTTAGCGGCACTGGGCCGGTTTTCTGAAGCGCGTGTATGGCATCAATAAAAAAGCGAGCCATTGGCTCGCTTTTTTGCATTCAACTCAAGGGGTCGATCAGGAGATGCGACGCTTGAATTCGCCGGTGCGGCTGTCGATTTCGATCTTGTCACCGATCTCTACGAAGGCGGCAACAGCCAGCTCGTAGGCAGTGCCCTTCAGGCGGGCAGGCTTGGTCACTTTACCGGAGGTGTCGCCACGGGCGGCCGGCTCGGTGTACTCAACTTCGCGCACTATGGTGGTCGGCAGTTCTACGGAGATGGCTTTCTCGTTGTAGAAAGTCACTTCGCAGATGTCTTCCATGCCGTCTACCAGGTAGTTCAGCACGTCACCCAGGTTGTCTTTCTCGACGTCGTACTGGTTGTACTCGGTGTCCATGAAGACATACAGAGGGTCGGAGAAGTAAGAGTAGGTGCACTCTTTACGCTCCAGCTGAACCACGTCCAGCTTGTCGTCGGCCTTGAATACGGTCTCGGTCGCGCTACCGTTGAGCAGACCCTTCAGTTTCATCTTGACCACGGCGGAGTTACGGCCGGATTTGTTGAACTCAGCCTTCTGGACCACCATCGGCTCGGTGCCGATCATGACTACGTTACCAGCGCGGATTTCCTGTGCGGTTTTCATGTAAAAAATTCCTGTTCGTGAAACGGACGGATAAAAACTGCCAGATTATATACGGCTTTCTAAAAATTTCACCAATCGCGTGACGAGATCCCCGTCCGTGAGTAGCTTCTGTGACCAGCTTCGCCCATGTTGCTGCCAACTGGCGTTATATCGGGGCCATTGGGCCCAAAGTTCGCAGGTCTGCTCCCCCTGATTGAGGGCGTGGCTGAAGGCGCGCAGCCACTGGGCTGCGTCCGGGGGCAAGTCTGCCAGGTAGTGATCGAGAAAACCGTCCAGCTTGACCATGTGGGCCTGCTCTTCCTGCGGGTAGATGTGCCACAGGAAGGGACGGCTGGCCCATTGGGCCCGCACGAAGGAGTCCTCGCCGCGCACCAGATTGAGATCGCAGCTCCACAGCAGCCGGTCGTAGCCAGCCTGATCGGTCATGGGCAGCAGCTTGATGGTGAGGTTGCCCGAGTGGAGCAGGTCACCCGCCTTGGCGGTGGCGATAGCTTGTTCAAGGCCAGCGCCGCGCAGCACATCCTGTAGCGAGCGACCGAGCGGCAGCAGCAGGGTGACAGGGGTTGGGCTTTGGCACCAGCTTGCAACCAGGCTCACCAGCGCGTCGCTCTCGTAGGTAAAGAGGCTGACCCGCAGCTCGTTCTCTTGTTGCGCTGGCAAACCGAGGCTGGCCCAGTAAGCGGCAAGGCCCGCCTTATCCTGTTGCCACTGATCGCGTTCGGCGATGAGCCCACGCTCGCAGAGCAGACCGCCGGTTTTAGCCGTGAAGCCCGGGAAGAAAAAGTATTTGTTGAGGCTCAGGTTGCCGACCCGCTGGGGCGAGGCGAGGCCGTGGCAATCCTCGACCCAGGATTCGGCCGAGAGGTACTCCAGATTGACCCAGCAGGGGGATGGTGTGAGCCCGGCCATGCGATCGATAAAGGGGGCGGGCAGTTTGCAGGCGAACGCTTCTATGACCACCGTTGCTGGCGTCACATCCGCCGGCAGGGTGTCGTGCCAGAGCTGGATATAGATGCCGGCTACCCACTGGCCATCCTGCGCGGGATCGAGTCCCGGGCAGATGCGGGCGAAGCTGGCCAGATCGTCCACCCAGAGCCGCACCTTACCATGCCCCTCCTGCTCCAGCTGGCGGGCGAGCCGCCAGGTGACGCCTATGTCACCGAAGTTATCCACGACGCAGCAGAAGATATCCCAGTCGAATGGCGGCAGATTGCGTGGCGAAGAGGTCGTCATGTCAGGGATCCGATGGAAATGAGAGATACAAAAAAACCGGTGTGCAGGGTAGCACACCGGTGGATTGGCTTCTAAGGGGGCATTGACCTTCTCCCTGCTCCCCCTGGCAGAGGGGCCGTCGCCTTCTGCTTGCCTCAGCTTTTTGCGCTCGTGGCTAGCAGGGGCCGGTTTACTCCTTGCCGTAGACGTTGTTCTCTTGCTTGCGCCCCCGGATGAAGGTGGTGTGTGCTGAGTTCAGCGCCTTTCTCGGGACAGGTTCATTCCTTGCCGTAGACGTTGTTCTCTTGCTCGCGCACCCGGATGAAGGTGGTGTGTGCTGAGTTCGGCTCATTTCTCGGGGTCAGCTCATTCCTTGCCGTAGACGTTGTTCTCTTGTTCACGCACCCGGATGAAGGTGGTGCGTTTGGTCAGCTCTTTGAGTTGGCTGGCGCCGACGTAGGTGCAGGTGGATCGCACGCCACCCAGGATGTCGCGCACCGTGTTCTCGACCGGGCCGCGATAGGGCAGCAGCACGGTTTTGCCCTCGGATGCGCGATAGTCGGCGACGCCGCCGGCGTGCTTGTCCATGGCACTCGATGAGCTCATGCCGTAGAACTTCATAAAAGGGGCGCCATCCACGTCAACCACTTCGCCACCGCACTCCTCGTGGGCTGCCAGCATGCCGCCCAGCATCACGAAGTCGGCGCCGCCGCCAAACGCCTTGGCCACGTCCCCCGGGCAGGTACAGCCGCCGTCACCGACGATCTGGCCACCGAGGCCGTGGGCCGCATCGGCGCACTCTATGATGGCAGAGAGCTGGGGGTAGCCGACACCTGTCTTGACCCTGGTGGTGCAGACCGAGCCCGGGCCTATGCCGACCTTGACGATGTCGGCGCCGGAGAGGATCAGCTCTTCCACCATCTCGCCGGTGACCACGTTGCCGGCCAGGATGACGTGGTTCGGGCAGGCTTCACGTATTTTGCGCAGGAACTCGACGAAATGCTGGGAGTAGCCGTTGGCCACGTCCACGCAGATGAAGCGCAGGGCTGCTGACATGGCCAGGATCTGGCGGGTCTTGATGAAGTCCTCTTCGGAGGTGCCGGTCGATACCATAACATGGCCGAGCAGGGTCGGGTCTGTCTCGCTCACGAACGTTTGCCACTGCGCAAGGCTGTAGTGCTTGTGTACCGCCGTCATCATCTCGAAACCGGCCAGGGTTCTGGCCATGGCGAAGCTGCCGACGGTATCCATGTTGGCGGCGATGACGGGGACGCCCTGCCATTGAGTCTGGGTGTGCTTGAAGGTGAACTGACGGGTCAGGCTAACTTGGGAACGGCTCTTGAGAGTAGAGCGCTTGGGGCGAAACAGAACATCCTTGAAACCGAGCTTCAAGTCTTCTTCGATACGCATGACGAATTCCTTATTGAGCCTTGTTGAAAGTCACTTTTGCAGTGGTCAATTTTCGGCAGGCGCAAAAAAACCGGTGGTTTTCAGGGCCTCCGGTTTACAACAGTGTAGGCACAAATCCCGCCAGAACAAGACTGATAATTCGCGCATCATTGTGTTAGCCTTTGGCGTCACAACCTGAGTGCGGCGCTGGGTGTCATCCAACGCCGTTTTTCGGCTTGAACCTCCCTGCGAACATAGCCCTCAATCACGTCTTTTTACCCACCCATGTGGCGCCTCCGACCCCGGCAGAACAAGCCCGCCAGCCGCCGGGTTTCGCCAGTTGACAGCCGCCGTTTGCATCCTCATTCTTGGCCTCTCGGGCCAGCCTGGGCCCTGTCTGGACGAGGAACTGACATGTTTGGATCGCGAATGATGCCGCTGTTGCTGCTGGCCTGCCTCTCCCTGCCGGGGGCGGCCCGTGCCGCCTCTGCTCCCGCCGTGTATGGCTGGATCGAGAAGGGGCTCCTCATGCCAAGCGGCGTGGCGGTGAAGATGAAGCTGGATACCGGGGCACTCACCTCCTCGATGGATGCACGGGATCTGCACCACTTCAAGCGCGATGGCAAACCCTGGGTGCGCTTTACCTTGCAGCTGACGGATGCCAACACCGCCCAGCAGGTGCGCCAGACCCTGGAGCGGCCGGTGGAGCACATGGTGACGGTGCGCGGCGCTGGCGGCATGGAGCAGAGACCCACTGTCACCATGGCTATCTGCCTGGGTGACAAGGTGTATGAGGAGTGGTTCACCCTGCGGGATCGCAGCAAGATGATCTATCCGGTGCTGCTTGGTCGCCGTCTGCTGGCGGATCTGGGGGCCGTGGATTCGCGCCGTACCTTCACGGTGCAGCCCGGCTGCCGCTGAGTGGTGTCGCACCGATGCGCTGCAAACAACAGAAACGGGGGCTCAGGCCCCCGTGTGCTATGTGCACCGACTCGGTTTTATGAGGAAGGCCGCGGCGGAACAGGCAGCAGCACGCTCACCTCCAGCCCTCCCTCTGGCCGGTTGTGGATATCCAGATCCGCGCCGTGCAGCTGGGCGATGCGCGAAACGATGGCCATGCCGAGGCCGACGCCGTCTCCCTGCTGGGGATTGACCCGAAAGAAGCGTTCGCACAGGCGTGGCAGGGCGGCGGTGGGGATACCGGGGCCGGTGTCGCGGATATCGACCCTGACCCGTTTACCTTCGTGCCGCACCTCGACCGCAATCTCACCCCGGGCTGGGGTGTAGCGCAGCGCATTGTCGATAAGGTTGCTGAACATCAGATCCAGCAGGGTGGCCTGGCCCATCACGGTCAGCTGCTCCGCCCCCTCCAGCGACAGCTGCTGATCCTTTTTCAGGGCGATGGGGGCCAGGGTCGCCAGCGTGCCTTGCAGCAGTTGGTTCAGGTTGAGCTCGGTCAGCGCCACCCCCTGCTGGCTGTCGATGCGGGCCTGAGTCAGCAGCTGGCGCAGCAGGCGATCGCTGCGATCGAGCGCCAGCAGCATCTTTTGCAATGCTTGCTCGCGGCTGGCGTTATCTTCGGCGGCCAGCGCATTTTCACTGTGTATGCGCAGCACCGCCAGCGGGGTGCGCAGCTCGTGGGCCGCCTCGTTAGTGAACTGTTTCTCCCGCTCTATGGTGTCGGCCAGAGCGTGCATCAGGCGGTTGATCTCGTTGGTGAGCGGGGTCAGCTCCTGGGCGCGGATCTTCAGGTTGAGCGGGCTCAGATTGGCGGGGTGGCGTTCGCCTATGGCCTGGGCCAGCAGCCGCAGCGGCGCCAGACCACGGGAGATGAGCCACCACAGCAGGCCGAGCAGGAAGGGCAAGGTGATCAGCAGCGGCAACATGGCCAGGGTGGCCATCTTGCTGGCCAGTTCGCTGCGCTCGTCGTCCCGCTCTGCCACCACCAGCCAGGTATGTTCGTCCTGGTTGTAGAGGGTGAAGGTGCGCCACGGATGCTGGTCTTTTTCGACCGTGTTGAAACCGGGTGCCAGTTCGACCAGCGGCTGGCTTGGGGCGCTGGGGGAGCGCAGCAGTATGCTGCCCTGCTCGTTCAGCAGTTGGAAGTAGAGGTTGCGTTCGAACTCGTGGCCGAAGGGGGTCAGCTCCCTGTCTTCGCCGCGCAGATTGAGGCTGGTGTCCTTCTGCCACTGATCCGGGTTGTGCTGCTCCCAATCTTCGTAGACGGTGCCGTTGGCGGGCAGATCGCCATTTTGCTCCAGATAGCGGCTGAGCAACTGGTTGGTGATGCGGGCAGATTGGGCGAGGCGGGCATCGAACAGCTCCTCCATCTCATGGCTGGCCTCGAGATAGCCGATAAGGGCGCTGATAGCCAGGCTGGCACTGACCAGCGCCAGTATGCCTGAGAGCAGAAAATGGCGGATGGAGCGGGGACGATTCATGCCCGGTTGTCTCTGTGCTGTGGCAGTTCAAGCTGCGGAATGATGTAGCCGACCCCGCGAATATTGCGAATGAGGTCGCTGTAGAACTTCTTGCGCAGGTGGTGGATATGGACCTCCACCGCGTTGCTTTCGGCGCCTTCGTCCCAGCCGTAGAGGCTCTGTTGCAGCTGATCCTTGCTCAGCACCCGGCCGCTCTGGGTGATGAGCTCCTGCAGCAGCTTGTATTCATGAGGGGTCAGTTTGACCGGTTCGCCCCGATAGGTGACCTGCTGTGACTCGGGATTGAGCAGCAGTTCGCCATATTCCAGTATTGCCTGAGCCTGCCCCTTGCTGCGCCGCACCAGAGCGCGCAGACGGGCGTTGAGCTCCTGCAGGGCGAAGGGTTTGACCATGTAGTCATCGGAGCCAGCATCCAGCCCCAGTACCCTGTCGTCCAGGGCATCGCGGGCGGTGAGGATCAGCACGGGCAGTGTCTGGCCTTCCCGTCGCAACTTGCGCAGCAGGCTGATGCCGTCGATATCCGGCAGGTTGAGATCCAGAATGAGGGCCGTAAACTCTTCGCTCTTGAGTACCTGCAGGGCGGGCAGCCCCTGCTGCAACCAGTCCACCGTATAGCCACTACTGCGCAGGGCATCCACCATGCCATCGCCCAGCATCACATCATCTTCGACCAACAGGATCCGCATAGTCACTCCCCCTTAAACGACGCTGCCCACCAGTATGCAAGCGGGCGGGCAGAGTTTAAATAGCTGTTTGATCCAGCTTGATTTTATAGCCTGGCAAGGCGGTCCCGGATCTCGATGCGACGCCCCTGATCAGCCACCTCGCGGCCGGGGCGGTCCGGCGCCGCCAGTGCCTTGTCCAGATAGGTTTTGGCTTCGTCCTTGCGGCCCTGATCGAGCAGGAAGTCGCCGTAGAAGAAATTGGGATCTATGCCGGTCGGGTTGATGGCCAGCGCCTGCTTGAGCAGCTGTTCGGCCTTCTCGTTATCGCCAAATCCCACCGGCCAACCCGGCACCTGATAGTAGAGCGAACCCAGGCTGGTGTAGGCGGAGCCTTCCAGCATCTTGGGATCCTGCTTGAGGGCTATCTCCAGCTTGGCCTTGGCCTCCTTGACCAGACCCAGCGCCCCCAGCCCGCCCTTGGCGCCGGCCCAGCTGCTCTTGACGATGGCCGACCAGATCAACAGGTCGGTACGAAAGGCTTCCTTGGCGCTGGCCTCATCGGCCAGGCTGCTCAATTGCTCCAGGCAGCTCTCCTTGGCCTTGCCGGTCTGCTGATACTGGCAGACGGCCCACTGTTGCTGGATGACGTGCAGGGCGTCGGCGGCCTGAGCCAGGCCAGAGCCCAGCGCGAGGAGCAGGATAGCGCTATGACCCAAACGGGGGCGGAGAGTGGCGTGCTTCATGTTAACGTTCCTTCTCTGTCATGACGGCGGTGGGGTTGCCTTTGCCCGCAGCGGGTGGGGGCGGCGAGTGGCGAGCGTAGCGCTCTATGATGGGTTTTTGCTTGGCCAGCGCCCGGTCAACGAGGCCGGGTAGCAGGGCGTTGAGTCGCACGAACAGCTTCTCCGGCCAGCCGAGCCAACTGCGGCGAGTCTCGTTGCACAGGGCGATGACGGCGGCTTCGGCCACGTCCTGCGGGCTGTCAGTCTGGGTGCCAAGCTCGGCGTTCATCTCGTAGGCCGCCTCCGAATTGAGGCGGGTACGGGTGGCGCGGGGGGCGAAGTGCAGCACCTTGATGCCGGTGCCTTCCAGCTCGCGGCCCAACGCCTCGCTAAAGCCGCGCAGGGCGAACTTGCTGGCGCAGTAGACGCTGTAACCCGCATAGCCGATGGCGCCGAAGCTGGAGCCTATGTTCATCACCACGGCGGGTTTGCGCAGCCGGGGCAGCAGGGCGCGGGTCAGCTGGATCGGCGCCTCGATATTAAGCAGCAGCTGGCGTTCTACCTGCTCCACACTCTGATCTTCCAGCCAGGCAAACTGGTTGCAGCCAGCGTTGTTGATCAGCACGTCCAGCCCCTCCTCCAGCGCGGGATGTTGCAACAGCCGGGCCCGCTCCTGAGGAGATCCCAGATCGGCGATCACTATCTGATGGCGCTCCGGGTACGGCAGCTCCTTGCAGAGGCGCTCCAGCACGCTGGCTCTGCGTCCATGCAGCAGCAGGTGCGCCCCCTGGGCCGCCAGCGCTTGGGCCAGCGCTTCGCCGATCCCGCCGCTCGCGCCCGTGAGCAACACCTTTTTTCCTTCAAGCTTCATGATGCTTGTGTTTCCGTGAGTTGATAGAGCATGTCGGCGTAGAGGCGGTAAACCACCTTGGCCGAGTGAATGATGGCGGCTTGATCCGCCGGGTTTTCGACCCGATCCATCAGGGATTCGAAGAACTTGAGGTGCTCCTGATCCAGTGCGCCGTGGGAGCTCAGGTAGCTCATCGCCTGAGGGGGCAGACCTAGGCCCTTTTTCAGCTGGTCTGCCACGGTGAGGGCGATGGCGACGCTGGTGCCTTCCAGCACCTGCACCATGCCAAAGAAGCCCATGGGGTTGCCTCGCTGTATCTGGTCATAGAGAAAGGCCACCATCAGCTCGATGGGCAGCCCGGGCTGGCCGTGCCGCACCGCCTCGGCATCGCCACCACAGGCGCGGATATCGTTTAAGATCCATTCTTGGTGGCCATACTCCTCATCGATATATTCGGCAATGGCGCCGCGTACCCACTCATACTCCTGACCTAGCTTGCCGCCGGTGGCCATCAACAGCGGCACAGTGTGGCGCACGTGATAGAAGGCCTGGGAGAGGAAGCGCAGATAGGTGTCACGGGAGATCTCGCCCTTGCGACACGCCTCTATGATGGGGGCCTTGAACAGATGCTCCCGATCCGGGGCTGTGGCTTGTTGCAGCAGGTGATAGAAGCTCATGAGGTTTCTCCTGTAAGGCATTGGCTGATTTGCCGGGAAAAGTGGTGATAGATCCGCTCGCGGCGGGGGCGACCGTTGGCGGTCAGCAGGTCGGGATGCTGATCCAGTGCCACCGGTAGCCAGTGATGGATACGGGCGTAATCGGGCAGGCGGTGGTTGAGCTGCGCTATCTGTTGGGCCAGTTGGGCGTCGGCACCGGGCAGCGGCTGGATAAGGGCCACGTTGGCGGGCTGGCCGTCGCCGAAGATCACGATGCGGGCGATGGCCGGGCAGAGCTGGGCTTCCGCCTCGATCCACTCGGGGGAGAAGTTGCGACCGAAGGCGGTGATCTGCACGTTCTTCTTGCGTCCCGTGATGTGCAGATAGCCCTCATCATCCAGGTGGCCCAGATCGCCGGTGGCAATCAGCTGGGGGACGGCAAGCTGGAGCCGTTGTGGCTCCTCAGCCCCCAGATAGCCGAGCATAGCGGCTCCTTCCACCAGAATTTCACCGTCGGCGGCGATCGATACCCGGCAGTGGGGCAGCGGTTGGCCGACGCTGCCAAGGCTGTGTCCATCCGGGCCATTGAGTGCCACGACTGAGCCGCATTCCGAGAGGCCATAACCTTCATAGACCGGCAGCCCCAGCTTGCGAGCGCGACTGATGGGCTCGGGCGAGACCTTGCCCCCGCCCACGGCGACGAAACGCAGCGCCGCCAGCTGTTTGGCCAGTGCCGGATTGGCGTTGCACAGGGCCAGCAGCAGGCGCAGCAATTCGGGCACCAGCACCAGACTGTGGGTGGGCCAGCGCAGCAGGGCCTGGGCCAGGGTGGCGGGATCCAGTTTGCTGGAGCCGGAAAAGCCCAGCTCCCCCAGCGAGGGAATATGGCTGTTGGCGCCGGTGAGCAGTGGCACGTAGAGGCCGGTCAGGTTCTCCAACAGGGTGGTCAGTGGCAGCAGAGTCAGGTGCTTTTCGACCCCGGCCGGGGCGACACGCTGCGCCAGCGATTCGCAGACCGCCATCATATGTGCAAGGGAGAGGCAGACCCCCTTGGGTTGCCCCGTGCTGCCGGAGGTGTAGGTGATCTTGGCCGTGCCAGCAGGTAGGGGAGTTATGTGGGGCGGCTCTTTGCGCCACAGTGGCAGCTCACCGATCGAGAGGTGCAGCGGTTCGCTTGCTTGCCAGCCCGGGTGATGGGGGCCGATCAGGGCGTCGGCCCCGCTGCTCTCCAGCAGCCACTCCTGTTGCTCCGGGCTGAAAAAGTGGGGGACCGGGATCACCACTATGCCAGCCTTGGCACAGGCCAAATCGATCAGTGCCCAGGGCAGGCCGTTGTCCAGTTGCAGCGCCAGCCGGGCAATACCAGCCTGTTGCAGGCGTTCGGCCAGGGCGGAGATCTGCAACCACAACTGTGCGTAGCTGATGCGATGCTCGCTGCCGCTCAGGGCCGGGCTGTGGGGCGCATGGAGGGTGAAGTGGGCTATCTGGTCAAACAGCATCATAAGGCGCTCCGGTGCGGGCAGTTGAACAGGAATGGCATGGGCGCCAGCAGGGAAAGCAGCAGGCTGCCCTGGGTCAGCGCCTGACGTCCCTGGCCGAGATCCCCGACCATCACCTTGGGCTGGCAGTGGTAATAGGCGCCCCAGGCGCTGGCATCGTCACCCACCTTGTCGGCTTGGGCGGGAGCCAGCTCGACCGGGGTGAGGTGCAGGCGATGGAAGCTGTTGCGCAGCTTGGCGGTGCCGGTGAACACAACGTAATCGAGGTCGTTGTCACACAGCAGGCGGCACAGCGCGGCAAACATCAGGCGGGCGTTGCCTGGTTCGCTGCAAGCCAGATTGCCCACCTCGACGATGCGATCCCGCCGGGCGCGTACCCCCAATCGGGTTTCGATGGAGGCCTCTATGGGGTGGTCCAGATACTGTTCCAGATAGAGATGCTCGGTGCTGGCCAACTTGAGGCCACAAGCACCCACCAGGATGCCATCTGCCCGATAGAGACCGAGCAGGCAGGGCAGAAAATGGGGAATGCGGGCGTCGAACTCGTGGCTGTAGGCCGCCTGTATGTAGGCCTGCAACGCCATGACCTGCTCTTGGGTATCGGCCAGCACCAAACGGTAGGGTGCTTGAATGTCTGTGGTCATGGATGGCTCCTTCTGGTCTGTTGCTGTCAGACTAAATGGGCAAACTTAAGAAACCCTTAAGAGGGGAAAATAAGTGTCGATTTGTACCGGTAGGTGGTGAAAAACGGGGTTGTCAGCCAAATGGCAGGGCGTGATCCCCGGGGACAAACCCCTTGTCAGCGGCGGTCAGGGCAGGCAAGCTGGCGCCCATTTCGAGCCCATCCCGGATTGGGCCAGCCACTCTCGTGAGGAAACCCCATGTGCCCGTCCCCTTGCCCGCTGTGCGGTGCAGTCGACTCCTATGTGCTGCCGGTGGCCGGCAAGCAGTACCATCGGTGCCAGGCCTGCGAGCTGGTCTGGCTGGATGCCAGCGGTCATCTGGCGCCAGCGGCGGAGAAGGCGGTTTATGACGGTCACGATAATCAGGTGGATGATCCCCGTTATCGCGCTTTTTTGATGCGGGCCTTTGGCGAGGTGTTGAGTCGGGTGCCGCTGCCTGCCAGCGGTCTCGATTTCGGTTGCGGCCCGGGGCCGGCGCTGGTGGCCATGGGCACAGAGGCGGGCTACGAGATGGCGGGTTACGACAAGTTCTATGCCGACTTCCCTGAGTTGCTGACGCGGCAGTATGACTTCATCACCAGCACCGAGGTGATCGAACATATCGCCGAGCCGCGCGCCGTGCTGGACGGGCTCTGGGACTGCCTCAAGCCAGGCGGCATCCTGGTGTTGCAGACCCAGCGGGTACTCAGCGACGAGCGTTTCAGGCGCTGGCGCTACCGCCACGACCCGACCCACATTGTCTTCTTTGCCGAGGCCTCGTTTCGCGCCCTGGCGGCCCGCTGGCAGGCCGACGTTCTCTTTCCCCATGCCGATGTGGCCGTCATCACCAAACCCTGAGCGGGGCGTTTTCATTTACCGCCGAGTTGGGCATGCTGATGACCTGACCGCAGGACGTTGCTTCCCCGTTTATCATCGCACTGGCGCGGCGAGCGCGGCACCCTGAAACCAAGGAGTGGTTTTTCATGTCGATGCCCCATCTCTCGCTGATGGACGCCCGTCATCTGCAACTGGCGGCCCAGTGGCTGCTGACCCCGCGCCTGCAATACGGCGCCATTCCCCCCCCTGCTGGCCCTGTGGCGCGATCTCGACGGCACCTGATGGATGTGATCGATACTGCCCATCGGAACTAAGCGGCAAAGGGTTGTCAAGGAGGACAAGATGAACCGAGCCATGCGGCTGTTGATAGGATTGGGGGCGTCGTTGCGACTGTTTGCCAAGTGACATCGAGCTGCTGATGAGCGAGAGCGGTCTGCTCACCCTCACCCAGCCCAGTCGCAGGGGCTGGCCATGTGTCTATGCGCTGGCGATCAGTCTCAATCAGGTATTCATCGACTTTCAGGGCAGTGATGACAGCGACGAGGTGATGCGCAGATTCTTGCCGCCGATGAAGTGAACGTCATAAAAAAACCGGGCACTTGGCCCGGTTGGTCATTCAGTCAGGATGCGCTTACTGGAATACCAGCACCATCAGCAGACCGACGGTAATGGCAGACACCAGGAAAGCGAAGCCATAGAACACATAGTGGTGCAGCTTGGTGGTGTGGATCCCGAGATCGTGCAGGCCGTGGTAGATACGGTGCATGCCGTGCCAGATGGGCAGGGCTATGATCACCAGCAGGATGCAGGCACCCCACCAGGAGCTGGCGAACTCGAGTACACGTTCGTAGCTCATGGTCTCCACGTCCATGATGCCCATGGGCACCAGCAGACCTGTGATGAGGACAATCACCGGCAGCAGCATGGCAACCACCATGCCACCGGCACCAAACAGACCCCAGTAAATGGGTTCGTCAGAACGTCTCATTATTTTCTCCTCAAGCCACGATGATCAGGATCAGCAGGGATACCACTGCCAGCGCCACATACTGGGCGATAACGATAGGCTTCTCCGGCACCAGGTCTTCACCACGGAAGATGCGCATGGCCTTGGGCGCCAGGGCGAACCAGGTCTTGGCGTGGAACAGGCAGGCTGCCAGTGCGATCACGTGGAACAGGATGGCCACCGGGCTTTGCAGGGATTCCAGCCAGCCGATAAATGCTTCCTGACCCTGGACCAGACGCAGCAGACCCCACATCAGCACGACGGCATAGATGGAGACGAAGATACTGGTGCCTTCGCGGATCATGTAACCGGTGTAGAAGGCATTCTTCAGCCACCAGTCTTTCTTCATTTCGCGGACGTAAGGCTTACGTTTGCTATTGGTGTTGTTCATGGTCTCATTCCTGATCTCAATCTGGCTTGAACATGGCGATCATGTAGTCCTTGGCGCTCTCGACCTTGCCAAGCTGGATGGCTGCGGCCGGATCCACACCTTTCGGGCAGACATCGGAGCAATAACCCACGAAGGTACAACCCCAGACGCCTTCATCCTGGCTGATGATCTTCATCCGCTCTTTGGACGCGCTGTCGCGGTTGTCGGCGTTGTAGCGATAGGCCAACGCCAGTGCCGCCGGACCGGTGAACTTCTTGTTGATGCCATATTGCGGGCAGGCGGCGTAGCACAGACCACAGTTGATGCACTGGGAGAACTGGTGATACTGGGCCATTTCAGCAGGGGTCTGCTTATATTCGCCATCACACAGGCTGCGCGGTTCGCTCGGGATGATGTAGGGCTTGATGCTCTCCAGCTTCTCGATGAAATCGGACATGTCGACCACCAGATCGCGCTCGATCGGGAAGTTGTTGAGCGGCTCTATGGTCATCTTGCCTGGCAGATAGTCGCGCAGGAACGCTTTGCAACCCAGCTTGGGTACACCGTTGACCATCATGCCGCAGGAGCCGCAGATCGCCATCCGGCAGGACCAGCGGAAGCTCAGGGTAGAGTCCAGGTGATCCTTGATGTATTGCAGGGCATCCAGCAGAGACATCTCTCTGAGGTACGGTACCTGGAAGGTTTGCATCCAGGGTTCATTGTCCTGCTCTGGGCGGTAGCGCAGGATTTCAATTTCAATCATCTCAGCCATTCTTCTTAGCCTCGTCTTGTTTCTCACCCTCGGAACCGTACACGCGCTTGGCCGGTTGGGATTTAGTGATCTTCACATCGGAATAATCGATGGTCGGGGCGCCTTCCGGTGCGTAGAAGGAGAGAGAGTGCTTGAGGAAATTCACGTCATCGCGCTCCTCATAACCGTCCAGACGCTGGTGGGAACCACGAGACTCTTTACGGTTGATGGCGGAGTGAGCCATGGCTTCGGCCACGTCCAGCATGTAGCCCAGTTCGATGGCGTACAGCAGATCCGTGTTGAAGACAGAGGACTTGTCGTTGATCTTGACCTTCTTGTAACGGGCTTTCAGCTCGTTAATCTTGTCGATGGTGCCCTGCATCAGCTCTTCGGTACGGTAGATACCGACACCGGCTTCCATGGACAGGCCCAATTCGTTGCGGATATCCGCCGGATTTTCGGTACCGTCGATGTCCATCAGCGAGAGGTGCTGTTTGATCAGCGCTTCGGCTTTGGCGAGCAGTGCTTCGGTATTGCCGTGCTGCTGAGTCGCTGCGAACTCGGCAGCCTGTTCACCCGCCAGCTTGCCGAATACCACGATCTCGGACAGGGAGTTGGAACCCAGACGGTTGGCACCGTGCAGACCCACAGAAGCACACTCGCCTGCGGCGTAGAGGCCAGGCATGCGGGTTGCGCACTTGTTGTCAGTCTCGATACCACCCATGGTGTAGTGGGCAGTCGGACGTACCGGGATCGGCTCTTTGGCCGGATCCACACCCACGTAGGCTTTGGCCAGTTCGCAGATGAAAGGCAGACGCTCTTTCAGGTACTTCTCACCCAGGTGGCGCAGGTCAAGGTGAACCACATCGCCCATCGGGCCCTGGATCACGCGGCCTTTTTGCTGCTCTTGCCAGAATGCCTGAGAGAGACGGTCACGCGGACCCAGCTCCATGTGTTTGTTTTTTGACTGGCCAATCGGCGTTTCCGGGCCCAAGCCGTAGTCTTGCAGGTAACGGTAGCCATCTTTGTTCAGCAGAACACCACCCTCACCACGGCAACCTTCGGTCATCAGGATACCGGTACCAGGCAGGCCGGTCGGGTGATACTGGACGAACTCCATATCACGCAGCGGGACGCCGTGACGATAAGCCAGTGCCATGCCGTCACCGGTGACGATGCCACCGTTGGTGTTGTAGCGGTAAACACGACCCGCACCACCGGTAGCCATAATCACGGATTTGGCCTGGATGAAACGGGTAATGCCGTTCTGGATGTCAAAGGTCAGAACACCTTGTACACGGCCATCATCCACGATCAAATCGAGACAGAAATGCTCATCGAAGCGCTTGATGGTCGGGTATTTGATAGAGGTCTGGAACAGGGTATGCAGAATGTGGAAACCGGACTTGTCTGCTGCAAACCAGGTGCGGGGGATCTTCATTCCACCAAAAGGACGCACGTTGGCTTTGCCATCCGGCTTGCGGCTCCAGGGGCAACCCCAGTGCTCAAGTTGGACCATCTCTTTGGTGGCGTTGTTGACGAAGTAGTCGACCACGTCTTGCTCGCACAACCAGTCACCACCGGAAACGGTGTCATTGAAATGGTTTTCGAGTGAGTCGTCATCGCGTACTACGCCTGCCGCACCGCCTTCCGCAGCCACTGTGTGGCTACGCATCGGATAGACTTTGGAAATCAGGGCGATTTCGAGTTCCGGATGGGCTTCTGCAATGGCGATAGCGGCACGCAGGCCAGTACCACCGGCACCGATGATAGCAACATCGGTCTTGATAATATCCACATCTGCCTCCTTAAGGGATAGATTTGCTGGGCACGATTTTGCGCTATAAAAAAAATTCAGGCTTGATGCAAGTCAAACTGGTTTGTTTTAGTGCTTGGCAATGGTGACTTTTATCAAAATCACCCCATTCCCTGGATGAAAACGCCGTAATTATCGCCATCCTTCAGTTATCGGTATCAGCCGCTGTTATTGCTATGGTTATTTTGTAAGCGCCCCTGAATCAGCACCTGTTTTTACTGAGATCACCTCGGCACACTGAAACCCATCGTATCTACGTTGGGATTTCCGCTATGACCACTCAAGAACGCGTTGATTTTTGGCAGCGCCAGAT